>JAGHBG010000058.1 GCA_021161105.1 Thermotogaceae bacterium
ATAGGAAATTGGTTAATTTTACAATTAATTTTACAATAATAGCTTGATAAACAGTCTCTTTTATGTTAAATTGTAAATGGAAAATTCTGATAGTGGAGGTGGTGGGTTGTGAGAAAGGTCTTGAGTTTGCTTATTGTTGTTATTGGAGTTTTTACAATGGCGTATACTCTTATGCCTGGTGGGTTGATGATATTTGAGATGAAGGATGAAGGTCTCACTCCGCTCTCGGTTGAAGAGGACATGTTACCAGATTACGCTATAAAAGCTGTTCAAGTTACCCCACCTGCATGGAGAGACAGGCTCATAGAAACTTTCTATGGGCTTATGGAAAGAGACTTCAAATCCAATGGGGCGGTAGCACCCGTTTTGAAAGATGTAAATGGTGATGGACTTGTTGATCTGGTAGTTGAGAGGCTTGAAGGAGGAATTGAAATATATATTAACCACGGCAGCAAATTTAGTCCCGCGTTTGTTAAATGGAATGTGGATAAGATTTTTTCGGATACTCCCGAGGGGACATCTTTGAAAATAGATTTGGGAGATCTTAATGGTGATGGGTTGCTTGATGTAGTTTTAGTGGATAACGAAAACCATATGAAAATCTACATGAATGCTGGGAACAAGCAAAAACCATTGTGGAAAGAAGTTAGCTACACTTTGGAAAAACTTCCCAAGGGTTCCATTCCAAGGTTGGTGGATTTAACCGGGGATGGAAAGAGCGATCTGGTTTTAAGTACATCGAGTGGAGAAATTTTCTTTTACACAAATACCGCTACAAATAACGACGTGGGATTCTATTTTGAAAAAGAAAAGGCTGGAAAAGCTGGATACAAGGGTCGCTTTCCACTTTGGCCGCGTCCAGATGGTAGCAGTGGGCTCCTGGTTGGGAATGTCCTCATACCGGCTTTTGGAGATCTGGATAACGATGGATTGATCGACATGGTAATATCTAATGAGAAAGGAAAGATCTTTGTTTTCAAAAACATAGGTAGTGAGTCGTATCCTATCTGGAGAAAAGTAAAAGCACCTGGACTTGAGGATTTTGAAGCTGGCGAGAAAGTCTTTCCATACCTTGCAGATCTGAACGGAGATGATCTACCTGAGATAGTACTTGGAACCTCCAAGAGCATCATGTGGGTACCCAATTCCAGTAATCCCGGGAATCTAAAATTTAGGGTTTGGAAATCTGATGCTGAGAAATCCTGGATGGGCAAGTTCTTGTGGTCAAAGGGTTATTGGGATGATGTTGATAAGCTTGTTTATTTTGATCCGAACGATAATTATGTAAAGATATACGCAGAAATCATATTGAACAGTCCTGATGAATTCAGGGATGAAGCATCTTATATCATTGCAAATGCGTTTATAAAAGATCTCAAAAAGCTCGCGGATAAGGGGTTAGCAGATATTGTTATCAGAGTGCCAAAAGCTATATATACAATTGCCAAGGAGCTTAAGTATGTGGAATTGGTTGATGAGAACGGCTACACAACGATATATCAGAAATTGGAGGACGGGAATTGGTTCAAAGTCCCCAAAGAAATATATTATGAGTACATCGTTATGCCGAACAGGTACAATATGTTCTTCCCGGGAACCGAGCCTGTTTATGAAGGTAAGATTTTTATGGAGTATCTCCCGTATGATAAGACTTACGGTAAGAACCTTTTGGAAGTTGTGAAGAACAGCGAAGATGTCATGGAAGCTGTAAAAGCCATATCCAATTGGGTGGGAGTTGAGATCAAAGCCAGATGGAGACGGGGTAGCAAACCTCGTGGTTGGTACAACGTTTACAAAGAAATGTTGAACAACAAGAAAGGCTTCTGGTGCGGTGAATTTTCCATACTGGTTGAGAGTTTTTCGAGATCTGTGCTGATACCGACAACAATTGTACTGGCTTTTGGTGAAGATCATCAGTTTAACCAATTCTACTACGGTGGAAAATGGGTACACTGGGACCAGACACAGAATGAACCAGAGAAATCGATAGGAGTTTTTCCGAATTGGTACAACTACAAAGAAGGTAGGTTCTCGTGGGTTATGTCATGGGAACAAAATGGAAGATATGATTATGTGCACCATGGTGGAGTCGTTTATAAAGCTCCCGACAGGAGGATGAACCTCCGTATAGTTGTGACAGACTTCTACGGAACACCAATTGATGGCGCCAGAATCACCCTGTGGAGTCATTGGCCTTTAGAGAACGATTATTTGGATATTCCGTTACCAGCTGCTGTAACATATACCAACACCAGTGGTGAAGCTGTTATACGGGATCTCTCAACAAAGACTTATACCATTTCTGTGGTAACTCCCGTTGGGATCAAATATATAACCAGACGGTTTGAAGAGGCAGGAACTCACGAAATCCATGTTATTATTGAGAAGATTCTTCCGGTAAAGTATGAAAAGTACAGCGTTGCTTATATACCAACTAATGTTCCTGAGGTTCATTTGAGTGTTAAAAAGGCTACTCAAAAGGTCCAGAATTGGCTTTACACTGGTGGAACGGTCTACAGGGAGTACACGAATGCGAAAGTGAAGGCTTACGTGGTTGATAGAGAAAATTTGAAGAGGTTCTTGAGAGGAGAGAGATTTGAAACCTTTGGAGCTTACAATATCTCCAGCGGAAAAATCCCCGTTCCATATGGGATGTACTTAATAATTTCCAATCAACGCTCAGCTCATACATATGTTTCGCTCGAAATAAGCAAATAAAGAACGCCCCCCTCTTGGGGGCGTTTTTTATCGTACAGCCAAGATTCTTTTTGGATGCTTCCATGAATGAATCTTTATTACTTTATCTGAACCTTAGAATTTTTTTGCTAGTAGTCTATCAAAGTAAACAAGCTCTGGAATAACTTTGTACTTCAGGTTTTATTGTAATATTCGGAATTCTTTTAATTTCCTCTCTAATTAACACAAAGAATGCTTTATTGTTCTGTTATTTCAAATTAATTTTGCCATGTTAATATTTGCCTTATATGTAATGTTGCAATGAGATTTGCTTGTGTGTTACTGAACCATTGAAAGGTAACAGTTTTAGAAACTTACTTTCAGTGAATTAAACATCACAAAGCTTTGCTACTATTTCCTCTATGTCTTTAATTCCGTACAATTTTCCTCCTTTTCTTACGTATCCATCCCTCTCAAGAGCTTTTAGTCTACTGAATACTTCTTGTATATGCTCTTTTTTTGTGTACACCCATATTCCCCACTTGAATCTGCCTACGACAACCTTGCAGGATAGGGCATACATCATGGAGTCTACAAAGAATAGAAAGTGGTTTTCGTTTGTGAAATCCCCGTAACATATCTCTTTGCAAAATTTGACCCCGTTAAGATCTTTTAAAAATTCCTTCCAGGATATTCTTCCGCCGAGGACTATTTCGAATATGTCTTCCATTTTTCTTCCGTCCAAAAATTTGCTGAGGTATAGGAGTTCTTCTGAACGGGCTGTTCTTAGAAAAGCCGTGTCTGTTACAAGTGCAGCTGCAAAAGCGGTTAGCACGTCATCACTGAGCTTTAATCCAGTATCTTTCGAAATATCATAAAGATTCATAGAAAGGCTGGCTCTTTTTCTATGGAAGACCTTTATTCTATCGTCATCTAAATCAAGAAGTTCATTTTTGGGATGATGATCGAATACAACAATTCTCTCTGGAAAACATGGCATTCTCTCGAATTTTTCAACATCATAAAAAAGGGCCAAAATATAATTTTTGCACATGTTTTCTTTAAAATTCAGTTTTTCCATAAGATTTTTTGTGACAATGTCGGGGTTGTCTATTATGCTACATCCACCAAAAACTTCTTTGCCCCAGAAAACTCCGGCAAAACTATCAGGATCAGCGTTTATATGAGTTACATGAATGATAGGTACCTCCACTATTTTTAGAAATTTCATGAAATTTATGTTAACATAACAATTGATGAATGAGAAAGGGGTGCATACCCATGGCAAAGGTTTTTGTTGTTACCTCTGGTAAAGGTGGGGTTGGGAAGACCACGATAACTGCAAATGTGGGTTGTGCCCTTGCAAAAATGGGCGATCGGGTTTGCCTCATAGATGCTGATATAGGGCTTAAAAACCTTGATGTGGTCTTAGGAGTTGAAAACAGAATAGTTTACACAATAATAGATGTCGTTAACGGAAATGTATCTCCGAAAGAAGCTCTGGTTAGACACAAAATCTTAAAAAATCTATTCCTTCTTCCTGCCTCACAGATAGCAACAAAGGAGATGGTGTCTCCGGATGATATGAAGAGAATCGTCAAAGAATTATCAAAGGATTTTGATTACATTCTTATAGATTCTCCGGCTGGAATAGAAAGAGGCTTTAGAAATGCCGCTTCTCCTGCAGAGGCAGCTCTTGTTGTTACGACTCCTGAGATTCCATCGATTTCCGATGCTGATAGAGTAGTTGGGCTCCTGGAAAACTTTGGATATTCTGATGATGATATAAAAGTTATAATAAACAGAATAAAACCGAAGATGGTTAAAAAAGGTGACATGTTAAGTAAAGAAGATATAGAATCCATATTGGCACTTGAGATAGTAGGAGCTATCCCAGATTCTGAGGAAGTCATAGCAGCTACGAACAGAGGCGTTCCTATTGTACTTGATGGGACTTATATCACTAAAAACTATGAAAACATAGCCCAGAGAATTAGAGGTGAAGAAGTTCCGCTGGAAGAGGATTTAAAGTCTTCTCCCAACAAGGGTCTTTTATCTTTCTTTAAAAACCTCTTCGGAAGGAAGGGGTGAGGGGGATGAGTTTCTGGTTTTTAAAATTTCTGAAAAAGAAAGAAAGACCTGAAGAAAAAAGAAACGAGATAAAGAAGAGGCTCCAAACGGTTGTGGAGAGCAGGAGAAAGGAAATAGAAGAGTACAAATTTGCAATACCCGTTGAGAGGTTTAACAAGGATCCAGAGGAAATCAGAAGGAATATTATCAGGTGGGCTGTGGAAACCTTTAATGTAGACAAGCGAAGAATAAAGGTGGAACTTCAGGAAAAAGAAAATCAGGTGATAATAATAACGAATGTATCATTACGATAAGGAGGTATAAGAATGCTTGAAGTGATAACAGTTACGACTCATTCCAGAAACGAGATGGTAGATATAACGTCAAAGGTAAGAGAAGTTGTAGAAAGATCAGAGGTTAAAGAGGGTATATGTGTTATTTATACTGCTCATACGACAGCCGCTATAACAATAAATGAAAACGCTGATCCCGCTGTTCCACAGGACATCACAAGCTTTTTCAATAAACTTGTTCCACCAAATGCGGGATATAAACACGCTGAAGGCAACTCGGATTCTCATATAAAAACAACCCTCGTAAGTCCTTCTATAACCGTTATAATTCACGAAGGGAAGCTTCTCCTGGGAACATGGCAGGGAATATTTTTCTGCGAATACGATGGGCCACGGACAAGGAAAGTTTTTGTAAAAGTGGTGGAAGGTTGAAAAGCGTTAAAGCACGATTTGCCGCCTGATGGCGGCTTTTTCTTTCTTATAGGAGGGAAGATATATTGAAGGTATTAGGAATTGTTGTTGAGTACAATCCATTTCACAATGGGCACTTGTATCATTTGGAAAGGGCTAAAGAAAAGGTTAATCCCGATTTCACAGTTGCTGTTATGAGTGGCAACTTCACTCAGAGAGGAGAACCTACTATTGTTGATAAATATGCAAGAGCAGAAATTGCGCTATCTCTGGGTATTGATATTGTATTTGAGCTTCCATTTGTTTATGCTACGCAGGATGCGGGTGGGTTTGCTTTTGGTGCAATAGGAATTTTGCATAGAAGTGGGGTTGTTACAGACATAGTTTTCGGTTCGGAGTCGTCCGATGAAGAATTTTTAAAGGCAATTGCAGGAATTCTCCACGAACAGCCCTGGAGATATCAAGAGATCCTTCATATAAAATTGAAACAGGGCCTTTCTTTTCCCAATGCGAGGAAGGAAGCTCTGTTTGAATATGTTAAGGAGAAAAAGATACTCGATCCTGAGAGAGTTAGAAACATTGAAAAATCCAACGATATCCTGGGTATTGAATATGTAAAATCTATTTTGAGATATGGCTCTAAGGTCAGGTTCCACACCATAAAGAGAGTGGGTGCGGAATATAACGATGGAAGCTTTAAAGGGAAGCTTTCGAGTGCGACTGCAATAAGAAGGATGATAAAAGAAGATAATTTTGAAAAGGCAAAAGAAGCTTTGCCAGAGAAATCATCGGAAATCCTTGAGAGGGAATTTAAAGCTGGCAGAGGGCCTGTATTCTGGAGTGATCTTGATAGGCTCTTTTTATACAGATTTCGCCTTATGGATAGAGACGACTTCAAAAGGATTTACGGCTTTGTGGAAGGTCTGGATAAACGGTTTTACGAGTTTTCAAAAAAAGCAAAGAATATCCAGGAATTCATAGAGATGGTAAAAGCGAAGCGTTTTACCTATTCTCGCTTGAGAAGAATGATGCTCTATGTTTTATTTGAAGTTACGAAAGAATTCATGGAAGATGTTAACGCATACGGACCCCAGTACATAAGAGTACTTGGGTTCACTGAAAAAGGAAGAGAACTTCTTGGATTCATGAAAAAGAAAGTATCAATTCCGATAATAACAACTCCATCCATGTATGAAAAATTCCTTCAGGATGAGGAGCTTCAAATAAACGAAGAGCTTTATAAGAAGATGTTTCTTTACGATATAAAAGCTTCGGACATATATTCCATCCTGTATCCATCGGAAAATAACAGAGAAGGCAATAATGATTTTAAAAGGAAGATTTTAATGATTTAAAGAACTGATTTTGTTGCGCTGTTTATTTTTTCAAATATTTTGAATTCGCTGCTGTGCTGATTTTAGATTGTTGAAGAAACTTAAAAAATCGTGTGATGCACCTAAATTTCAGAGAGTTGCAGGATGATATTAAAAGTAAAAAGGTAATAGGTTCTTGAGAACGGGAAATGGTGGGGGTTGGTGTCCTTTAACTGAGGAAATTTCAATAGCATACCTATTCATCTGATAAACCTGTCAGATAAATTAAAAGAAGCGGGGATCGACCCCCGCTCCTTTAACCTCTAATCAATCAAATAAATCCTTTATCCAATTATTACATTTATTACATTGAATTAATTTATCTTGCAAAACCTGGAAATTTTGAACCAAATAATTAAAGTTTTTTACCTATATTCTTTTGAAAAATGCGGACTTTCGGTCGTTAATACACTTTCTTTATTTTAACTCCATAATAGTATCTCTTTAAAATATCTTCGTAGCCATATCCGTGACTTCCCATGAACTTTGCTCCGTATTGGCTCATACCAACACCGTGACCATTTCCTCCACCCCAAAAAGTAACTTCAACAAGGTTTCCCTGGAGATCTCTTTCTATATCCATAATGAAAAATGCACTTGGAAGTATAGAATAGTTGTTCCATGTAGTGCCATCATACAGATGTAAGACTATATCTTTGTCGGATTCTGCAAAGTCTTTTCGGGGTCTTATTACGAATCTAATATTGTATTCTTTGTAAATCCACCATGTACCATTTTCTGCGACTATCTCAAATATCATCACATTACCACCGTGCCCTCTTTTTATTACATTAAGATCATAAATTTCTCCTGTTGAAAAGTCAGGATCATCAGGTTTCATACCACTTTTTACCTGTATGAAGTCAGCATTTAGTATCTTGTCTGCCTTTTCCCTTTGTGGAATCGTTTTTGAAATGATGTTTTGTAGCTGCTTCTGTGAAAGAGTAACCTTCCATCGGAACCACGGGGATTGTGAATCATAAAATACTGAACCCTCTGGTAGCTTCCACATTTTGAAGAACCATCTTGCGACATCCTCTCTTTGTATATCAGGAAGACCTTTTCCATCGGCAAACTTTGGAGGAACTTTGAGGTTTTCAAATTGAGGCTGTGATTTAAGGAACGGAATGGGTTTTCCGGGGAATTTATCTTTAAAGGCCCATACTTCTTCGGCGTTTGCTGTGAAACCAGAAGAAGTTGAAAAATAGTTTAACTGCTCAATTATTTTTCCTTCGTAGAACATAATTAGTCCTTCAGTTTCGCTGACTGCATCTTCTATAACAGACGTAAATTCCACATTGTTGTAAACTTGTGATAATATGCTGTCATCAACGTCGGCGCCGTATTTTAAGAATTTTTCCTGAGGGTTTAGAGCACTCAATACGGCTACAGATCTTGCAGCAACAGCCTGGGCTTTTAAAGCTTCTTTTGGAAAGGAGGCTGGCATTTCAGAAGGAACCACTCTCTTTACATATTCTTCTATTGAAACTTCATTTACAACATAGAGTTTTCCATCAATATTTTTGATTATCAATTTACCAGGGTATACAGGAGAACCTAATTTTCTTTTAGCATTTACTAACGTGAATTTTGCTTTAAAGTCTTGGGGTATTAAGGCAACTTTACTTTCTAAAGTTTTCTCAAAATCTGCTATTTTGACAAGAACTTTATCACCCTCGGCTGTAAGGACTGTTTCTCCGTTTACAAAAGTTTTTTCAAAATCGCCAGATTTGATGGTAAAAGGTCTCGTAGATTTGATAACAACTTTTTCGAAAGCGTATCCTTTGCTACTTCCCCATGAAGATAATTCAGTACTTAGAAGCACTTTTACAGTAGAGGGATATTCAATAGCAAAAACACTGGCTGAAAGAATGATTAGTAATCCGAGTAAAATTTTCCATTTCACCTCAAAACACCTCCTTGAGTTTTTAGTTATATAA
>JAGHBG010000151.1 GCA_021161105.1 Thermotogaceae bacterium
CTTTTTTTTAGGAATTCTTTCCCTCAAATCCTCACATGCCGTTTGATAATATCCAAACACCTCGTCTCCCAAATCGCTGAAAACTTTTACAACCTCTGGAGAATACCATGTTCCAGAAAGATCCTTAATTTCTTCAAAAGCTTTCTCAATAGGAATAGGATCTTTGTACACCCTTTTGCATACCATCGCATCAAAGCTATCTGCTACAGCCACTATAAGTCCTTCCAGGGGAATTTCTTTCCCCTTTAAACCTCTTGGATAACCACTTCCATCCCACCGTTCATGATGGGTTAATGCTATCATGGCTGCTTTTCTTAAAATTTTGGATGAGGAATTCTTCAGTATACTATATCCTATCAATGTATGCATTTTCATTTTTTCATACTCTTCATCAGTAAGACGACCCGGCTTTAGAAGGATGGAATCTGGTATTCCTATTTTTCCAATATCATGAAGCGGTGCTGCCATCTGAAGTGTTGCCACTTCTTCTTCTTCCATTTCCATTTTTTCTGCTATTTTTGCAGATATCCATCCTACTCTTGTTGTATGTGCATGTGTCTCATCATCCCTATACTCAGATAAAGTATAAGCAAGCTGGACAAGCTCAATTGAAAAAAGCATATTTTCCTTGGCTAACTTCATGGCAGATTGTGTGAGCTTTTCTATCTCTTCTTTATCATTACTATATATCCTTCCCTTTTCTCTGTGGAACTTTTTGAATTTTTCTATAGCCACCAACTTAGCTATTAGAAGCGGCAAATCAACCGGTTTCATCACGAGATCACTCACTCCAGCTCGAGCTGCCTCTTCCATGATTTCTTCATCGTTTAATCCCACAAACAATATAACAACTGCAGAAAAATATCTCTTTTTAATCTCTCTTATTACCTCTAATTTATTCGAAGCAAAAATATCAACATCCAGCAACGCTACATCTATATCTCTTTCCTTCTCGAATACATCAATAGCTTCTTCCTTGGTACTCACTTCAAATACTTCATAACCCTTGAATTTAAGGAAATTTACTATAGTACTTCTACTTATTTTGTCACGACCAGCTACTACAACTTTTAACATAACTTCACCCCCTACTTTCTCAAAAGACTTGCTCCTGTAAAATTCAAACATTCAAACCAAAAAGTTATCCATTTTATATTAAATTTTGAACACTCCTATTTTCTGTTCAAGTTTCATGGCAGAATCAGAAACCACCTGCGATGTAGTAGCAAGCTCCTCTAAAGTTGCATTCATCTCCTGGATACGTGCATTGATATCTTGCAATTTCTCCGTCGTATTCACTATGAGATCATTTATTCTCGTAAGCCCTGATGATACTTCCTCTGTACTTGCATTTTGCTCCTGAGAGGCCGCAGCTACAGATTGCACCAAATTTTCAACTGTTCCAAGTGCCTCTCTAACTTTGCTGAATATTTCAACCACACCAGTAAGTTCCGTCGCAAGATTATCAACTACTGTAGTTGACTCTTCTACCATTCTGGAACTCTCTGTAACCTCATTTTTCAACCCCTCAAGTATATTTCCTATCTGCCATGTTGCATCTTTCGTTTCATCCGCCAACTTTCTTATTTCATCTGCAACGACAGCAAATCCTTTCCCCGCCTCCCCGGCTCTTGCAGCCTCTATAGCTGCGTTTAGAGCTAAAAGATTTGTTTGCTCTGAGATTGAGCTTATAGTGTCAACTATTCCTGTGATTTCTTCTGCCATACTCTGAAGTTGTGCAAGTTTCGCTTTTGTCTTGCCTGACAAGGTTGTTGCTTCATCAGTCACAGTTTGAATCTGTTTTATCCTATCTGTTTTATTCTCTATTGTCTGGAACAATTCTTGCGTTTCCTGAAGCGTTTTATCAGCAGCTTTTGCGTTTTGATCAGCAACAGTTGTGAGCTCTTTCATAGCAGCATCAATTTCAGTGAGTGCAGCACTATTACCTTCTATTTCTTTACTAAGATTGTTGAGAGTGTTAGAAACTTCGTTAAGATTGGAAGAAAGCTCTTCCGCTGCAGCGGAAAGTTCTTCTGAAACCGCTGTTAAATCTGCTGAAGCATTACCAAGCGATTCTATAATATCCCTGAGAGTTTTTCTAAGTTTTTCCACAGACCTTGCCATTTTCCCTATCTCATCGTTGCTTTTTATTTCCTCTATTTTGATGTTTAAATAACCTTCGCTTATTTCATTTACAAGTTTAGAAACGCTTTTAATTGGCCTTGTAAATGACCGTGTAAGGATAAGCGTTATGAATATGGAAACAATTGCAGCAATAAGACCAAAAACGATTGCGTAATTCTTAGCTGCTTTTAAAGTGTCGCTTTGAAGAAACCCCAGCTCTTCCACCACATTTTCAGACATGGCTTTATAATCGGATAACAGCCTGCGAACACTTGTTGATTTACTTTGGGCTGCAGTAACAAAGTCATCAAGAGACTCCAGGTAAACATCCAAACTTTTTTGAATAGATTCAGGCAAACCCCTTTTATACTCCTTGTACATTGATGCATCTTTTTGAAGGATTTCGATATATTTCGAAAGTGCTGCATCGTCTTCTTTCTCTGCAGCGACAGCTATTTCTTCTAAAGTATAAGCTAATTTTAGAAGGTTTCTGTTGAAAACAGCCGTTCTATCTGCTACACTTTCGGCCTTTTTTATTAATATAACGTTTGATACAACAAGTACTATTGCCAAAGAAATTACTATAGAAAACCCCAAAGCAATCTTGGACACCACACTCCTCATAAATCGACACTCCTTAATTAAATAAATTAATTTTCATAGTAGTATGGTATAGTAAAATAAAAAAACTGTCAAGTGTATTGAATCAATATATATAATGTTAGTTTTGAGGATGAATACAGAGAGATACTCGAGATAAAACTTGCGGAAAATGAAGGAGAAGCTTTTTTGGGCAGAGCTATTCGAAGAATTAAAGAAGCGACGAGGGCTTAGAGGGGTAAAATTAGTCAACTCAGATGGGTACAAAGGGATAAAATCAGCTGCAGAGAAAGCATTTTTAGGGGCGAGCTGGCAGATGTGCCATGTACATTTTGAGAGGGATGTGCTAAGGATTAACAAGAGCTGCATCTGCGTGTGAGAGATACATATACGATTTGTACAACTATCAATCATTTCCTGTAAGGCATTGGGATAGGATAAAAACAACTAATATGCTGGAAAGAGTGAACAGGGAACTGAAGAGGCGTAGTAAGGTAGTAGGTGCGTTTCCGAATGGAAAGTCATTGATAAGATTAGCAGTTATGATACTGATAGACATAAACGAGGAGTGGTTGACCGGAAAAAGGCACCTTAATATGGAGGATGATTCCTTATGAGGGATGCGGGATCTTTTTACAGCTATTCTCTGACAAAACCAAAATTAAACTCTTCTAAAGCCAATCCGATTAAAAGATTGAAAAGCCTTGAAATAAGGAGGTGCATTATGATGGTCAGTGCTGTTGTGGAAAAAAGCGGGCTCTCCTATCTCAATGCATCCTTCAGCTATGAAAAATCTGACGGTAAAGAAAAACTTACGGTAAAGGTGGAAAAATTATATGTTGAAAGGGAAAAGATATCCTACGGATTTGTTCCAGAGAAAAGCTTAAAACCGGTTGTTGACTGGCAAGAAGTTGAAAATCCAAAGGACGAAAACGATCAACTGAAAAAGAAACTAAAGGAGTTCATTCTTGCATTACTATCCGGTGATCCTGAAAAAATCGCAAAAAAGGCTAAAGAGCTTTTGGAGGCCTACCTAAGCCCTGAAAAAGTTGCAAAAAAGATTTTGAATTTCGCAAAAGCGATATCAGGATACGATAAATCCAAAATCCCGCTTTTAAAAGAAGCAGTAAATGAGGGATTTGATGAAGTCAAAAAGATATTCGGAGAACTTCCAGATGTTTCCAAAAAAACTTACGATCTTGTAATGAAAGGATTCAATGAATGGGAAAAGGAATCACCAAAAATCCAAATGTACTCGGAGCAAACACATATTAACTATTTTAAAGAGGCGGTTAGTATAGAGCTTGTAGCGTAATTTCAGCTAAAAAACTACTTTTGATGCCATTTTAATTAATTTATCAATCGTAGCCTCATAGTTTGCTTTCTCGTACATTCCCTGACGCAAGAATGAATTTATCTCATCCATCATATCAATTGCCACATCTATCTTTGGATTCGTTCCTTTCTTATAAGCACCAACATCAATGAGGTCCTTAGTAGACTTATATGTTGCCATTAAGTCTTTTAATTTTGCTGCGGCTCTGTAATGTTCTTCAGATACTACCTCTGTCATGAGCCTGCTTATGCTTGCAAGAACATCTATTGCTGGGTAATGGTTAGCTTCTGCCAGTGCTCGTGAAAGCATTACATGACCATCTACTATGGACCTCACTGTGTCAGATATCGGCTCATTGAAATCATCCGCTTCAACCAAAACCGTGTAAATAGCGGTTATACTCCCAACATCGGAATTCCCCGCTCTTTCAAGTATTTTCGGAAGCCCTGCAAATACACTGGGGGGATATCCTCTTGTTGTTGGAGGTTCTCCAATGGAAAGTCCAACCTCTCTCTGGGCCATCGCCCATCTTGTTAGAGAGTCCACCATGAGCATTACATTGTAGCCCTGGTCACGAAAATACTCCGCTATAGCTGTAGCAGTCAACAGGGATTTCACCCTGACAAGCGCTGGCTGGTCAGAAGTTGATACAACAACAACAGATCTTTTCAGTCCCTCTTCTCCCAGATCTCTTTCTATAAACTCCCTAACTTCTCTTCCCCTTTCACCAATCAATGCGATAACATTTATATCTGCATAAGTATTCCTTGCTATCATTCCCATCAAGATACTTTTCCCAACACCACTCCCTGCAAAAATTCCTATTCTCTGCCCCTTTCCAAGAGTTACAAAACCATCTATAGCTCTTATCCCTACAGGAAGTGGTTCCTTTATCCTTTTTCTTTTAAGTGGATGGGGAGATTCATTGACTATCGGATATCTCTTTTCTGGTATAAAAGGTTTTCCATCTATCGGCCTTCCAAGTCCATCAAGAACTCTTCCTTTTAAAGCTTCACCTACTCCTACATCTAAAACCTTTCCTGTTGATATGACTTCACATTCAGGTTTCAAGCCAGTTGCATCTTCAAGAGGCATCAAAACTACCTCTTTATCTTTGAAGCCAACTACTTCTGCTAATATTCTTTTCCCACCATTTGTATAAATTTTACAAAGTTCCCCAAGAGATGCATCAGGCCCTCTGGATTCAATTGTAAGCCCAACTACTTTACTTACTTTTCCGTTGAATTTATCGAAATTTTCCTCTTCCAATCTTCTCAAAAGAGCCTCAAATATCTCTTCAAGTTTCATTATGAAACGCCCCTTAATATATCAACTAACTTTTTTTGAAAACTTTCTGGCGCCGCAACAACTTCTCCAAGATCCATATCAAAATAATCAGCAGTTATAGAAGAAACTTTTAAACCTGCCTCAGTAGCTATCAAGTAGCCTGCTGCAAGGTCCCAGGGCTTTAAACCGATTTCAAAATATCCATCGAGCCTACCAGCAGCCAAATAGGAGAGCTCTGCAGCACAACTCCCAAGTATCCTTATCTCATGGACTTTTTCATTCACCACTTCTATAGCTTTGTAAGTCCATTTTATTCCCTCCTCATTGTAAGGCCACCCGGTAATTATCATGCTATCTTCAAGAGAAATTTTTTTATCAGAAAAAATCCTCTCTCCATTAAGAAATGCCCCTTTTCCCTTCTCAGCATAGAAAGTCTCGTTATACTCAGGTAAATGAACAACTCCTGCAAGAACTTCTCCATCTTCAAGATAAGCTATTGAAACTGAATAAAATGGAAAACAATGTATGTAGTTGAGTGATCCATCCAGAGGATCAACAAGAAAGACTTTCCCTGATTTATAATCCTCCCCACCATAATTTTCCTCACCTATAACTTTGACGCCTGGGAAAACTTCAATGAGAGAGTTTGTAATTAGCTTTTGTGACTCAAGATCTGCCTCACTGAATACATCAGATGCAATCGCTTTTGTTTTTATATTCCTCAAGTTTCCAGAGTATCTTTTAAGAAGATCGCCCGCGTTGCGGGCGATTTCTGTCATCTTTTCTATCACTTTCCACTTTCCTCCTCAGAAATGAATGTTAACTTCTTAGGTACCTTCTTTACAATGTAAAATTCAAGTTCATCGCCCTCTTTTATATCATCAAACCCTTCAAACTTCATCCCACATTCTTGAGGAGCATCAACCCTCGATGCGTCATCCTTGTAATGCTTTAAAGATTCCAGTTTCCCTTCAAAAATCAAACTACCTTCTCTGTATATTCTAACAAAACCTGATCTTTCAACAAAGCCATCTATAAGCTGAACACCTGCCACTTTACCAACTTTGGATATCTTAAATACTTTCCTTATCTCTCCTCTGCCACTGTACTCTTCAACTTCTTCAGGCTCAAGCATACCCTCGAGGGCTTTCTTAAGATCATCTATAAGCTTGTATATAACAGAGTAAAGTTTAAGCTGTACTCCTTCTACCTCTGCCTGTTTTCTCGCTTTAGAATCCGCCTTCACCCTGAAACCCAGGACAACCGCATCCGTGGCGGCTGCAAGCATAATATCAGATGCATTTACAGCTCCAACTCCCATATGGACGATATTTATATCAATCTCTTCCGATCTCAGCTTCTCAATAGCATTTCTTAAAGCTGCCGCAGATCCCTGAGTATCAGCCTTTACAACCAGATTCAAAACCTTCTTTTCTTTCTCTTCCATCATCTTGAAGAGATCTTCAAGTCTCACATGACGTCGCGCGGCTCTTTTCATCTTTTCAAGCTTTTCTTTTTGTTTATTTGCGATTTTTTCAGCAGTTTCCCTGTCCTTAACAACATAAAGTACAGAATGAGGATCCGGAACATCCTCAAATCCAAGAACCATCACTGGCTTAGATGGTTCTGCTTCTTTAACTCTTTTTCCTCTATCATCAATGAGTGCTCTCACTCTACCAAAAGTATGACCGGCTACAACATAGTCCCCAACCCTCAAAATCCCATCTTTAACTATTGCATTAGCAACAGGACCCAGATTCTTGTCAAGCTTCGATTCAATTATCACTGCTCTTGCAGGAGGTTTTGGATAGCACCTGATTTCTCTCATTTCAGCCAGAAGTAGAATCATTTCCAATAAATCTTCAACTCCTATTCCCTTTTTAGCAGACATTGGTACTGTTATAGTGTCTCCTCCCCAATCTTCCGGAACAAGGCCCAGCTTTTCAACCATATCCTGCTTTGTTTTATTAACATTGGCATTTGGCTTATCTATCTTGTTGATCGCTACAATAACAGGTACTCCCGCTGACTTTGCATGGTTGTAAGCCTCTATTGTCTGTGGCATAACGCCATCGTCCGCCGCAACAACAAGAACAACTATATCGGTAACTTGAGCTCCTCTTGCTCTCATTTCAGTGAAAACCTCATGACCCGGAGTATCTATAAAGGTAATTTTCTTTCCATTTACAACAACCTGATAAGCACCAATGGATTGCGTAATTCTCCCTTCTTCTCTCTCTGCTACATTAGTATTTCTTATATAATCAAGGAGGGTTGTCTTGCCATGATCAACATGACCCATCACGGTTACTATAGGTGGCCTGAAAACAAGCTCTTCTTTTCTCTCGTGGTAAATTTTTTCAAAATACTTCTCAAGTTTTTCATAATCATCCTCTTCTTCTACTGCACTTTCTACACTCTCCTGACCTTTAAAGGCTATTTTTATATCATAAACTTTTTCTATTATTCTTAAAATGCCTTCTTCTAACTTTTGACCCGGTTTTAATGGAACACCTTTTTTGACAAACAAATCCTGAATTATCTGAGTCTGACTCTTTCCAATTTTTTGTGCAAACCTATCAAGCTTAAGTTCATCTTCACTTTCTATGTAAACAACATTTCCTTTTTTCCTGGGTCTTTTCTCTTCAAGCTCCTCCGTTTCCTCTTCTTCCTTCTTTCTCTTTTCCTTCTTTTCTGTTTTGGCAGTCTTATCAGTTTTTTCTTCTTCCTCAAAAAGCTCCATCAGAAGGCTAACTGTCTCTTCATCGATGTAACTCATATGACTTTTTGTGGGAATACCAAGCTCTTCAAGTTCCTGAAGAAGCTCTCTCGTGGTCATACCAAGCTTTCGGGCAAGTTGGTAGACACGAATCTTACCCATTCTTTATCACCTCTCTTTGCTCAGAAAACCTTTTCTATCGCATCTAAAACTGAAAGGGCATATGATCTTATCTCATCCTCTGATTTAGGTGCTATTCCAATGATTTCCCATTCCTTACTACCATCATTGCAAGTAAGATGAGTAAGAATATATTTTCTATTAAATATCAAAGCTTCTTGAACATCATCTACAGAAATAGCCATGTCTGGTACATTAACAGCATCAAGAATAGCATATCCAACAATTAAAGGAAGTTGTGGAGATGTATTCGGACCTTCTGCTCTCCCATCCAGACTCTCACCATCAAACTCTAACTCCACTTCTATCATAACCTTATTTTCAACGATGTCTTTTCTTACATCCATAAGAGCTATCCTACGCCTTTTATATGTCCCATCTGACAGTTGTGCAACTGAAATTATTTTCCTATCCACTTTAAAACCCGTTAAAGCAAAAACGGCTGTTTCTATATCTCTGACAACCTGTTTTGGACTTTTACCCTCTTTTGCAATAACATGGATTTCCTTAACTTTATCGCTATCCTCTACCACTTTAACCGCATTAACTCCTTCTATCTTAGAAATAATGCTTTCCAATTCTTTGGCTTCTACCATATAACATCCCCCCAGCGTACTATAAAGTATAGTAGCACAAAATCAGGATAAAGGTAGAGGAAAATATTGTGTTGAAATTTTTACAGAGAAGAATTTGTAAAGAAAAATTCAGGAAATGAAAAAGCAATCGCATGACACAATCACGGAAATCAGAAGTTTTAAACCAATACTACAATAAAAAAATATGGAGGCGGGGGGATTCGAACCCCCGTCCGAAGATGGCTCACCCCGGGTTTCTCCGGGCGCAGCCCGCGTTTTCAATTTCGGTTGACCCACGCCCACGGGCAGGCCTGGATCAACCTATCCCCCTTTAATACTCCCATTAGCCTGGGGGAGAAGCTAATGGGAGGAGCCCGGTTTTATGACGCCCCACATCCAAGGCCCGGGCTACCCTGGAAGGGACGGCTGCCTATTCTCTATTAGGCAGCAACAGGCATAGTTTCGTTGGCACTTATCCTTTCCCCCACCTTTTTTTACGAGGAGGCAGGGCAACCTCGGCCCGCTTCCCGGGGCTTACCATCCCCGTCGAAACCATTCGCCCCCGCGATTTTTATTATACAACTTCCGATTCAATTTGACTACAAAGACAAATAAAAGTTCAAAAACAATTGAATTTAAATTGACTAAATAATTTTTTCTTGGGTCAATGGAATTATAAATATGCAAAATTTTTAAAATATTCAAAAAAATTTTTAAAGGTGTATAATGCTAATAGCATTTAAGAAAATTATATTTTTGGAGGTGGTTTTATGAGAAGGTTTCTTGTGTTTTTATTTGTTTTATCACTCGCATCTGTATTTTTAGCGACATCTCTTGGAGTATTTGGAGGGAAAGAAATTGGTGGAAGAGAAAGATTCTATTTAGGAGCAATTTTCAAAACAGATGACCTCATAGGAATAGGCTTAGACGCAATTTATCCTGTTGAATCCTTTTCTTCTGCCGCAAATGAACTATCCGGTGCAAATTCTCTTGAGCTTGATCCATATCTATACCTGAACTTAGACCTTGGATTAAAGGTATACGCTGGTGTGGGAGCCATTGTACTTATTGATCTGAACACCTTCAACTTTACTCTATATTCAACTGAGGTATTAAGGGGAAAAGTTGGAGCTTCGATAAAATTAGGAAGCCTGAGCGTTTTCGCAGAAGGCATAGCAGCATTTACTTACTCACCCTTTGCGACAACAGGTATTTATGGTGCACAAGCTGGAATATGCTTGAACTTTTAAGGAGGTGATTTGAGTTATGAAAAAACTGATATGGATATTATCAATAATTTCCCTGATAATCATTATTTCTTCCTGTCAAAATGTTCCTATACTGCCAAGTGATATACCAGAAGATCCAGAGGGCGTAACAGAGCCAACAACCTGGGGTGAAGATATAAAATTTAACATATCGCTCGATAAAACAGCTCAATTAACACCTATAGGAATTCCTGACACAACAAAGATAAAAATATCATTTATCAATTATGATGTACCATCCGATATTTCTGCCGATAATTTCAAAGTCTTTGAAGACGAAAAATCTCAAGGGTTTGTCCTTTCCAAACTGACTGAAACTACAAACAAGGTTGATATAATGATAATCATGGACGTCACGGGTAGTATGGGAGAAGAGATAAATGGACTTAAAAATTCTCTGGCAAATTTTATAGATTATTTAAATGAAGAAGGATTTGATGTAAAGGTAGGATTGGTTCCATTTGGAGACTACGCACCAGCAAATGATACAACGACCGATGAAATTTCATTCGACCCTTCATGGCTTAATCTGTCCGATCTTACCTCAGCCAACGAATATGTAGAAAGCCTAACTACTGGATACGGTGGAGACTGGCCAGAAAATTCATATGGAGCCATCATGTATGCATGGAATAATGCTTCTTGGCGGGCTGGATCTCAAAGAATCTTCATTCTTTTGACGGATGCTTATTCTCATTACAAAGATGAAGAATCCCCAACAGAATCTTTTGAACCAAAATACAACAAAGATGAGGTTATAAGTGCGCTTGAAGGATATGCAACGCTTTATATGGTTGCATCAACTGACGGGTTTAATGAATATGATACTGACTATCCTGATCCCGGTGATCTAAGAGAGATTGCGGTTAAAACAGGTGGTTTTGTCATTTACCAATCAGGTTACGAAGAAATTGACCTGTCCAGTATAGGAATCGCTGATTCTATAAAATCAACCTTTATAATAGAATTTCAAAGCGACTCCCCGGGAAAAACTCATACAATTTCTGTATACTACGAAGGGCCAAGTGACGAGCAAGGACATGCAGAAATAACGGCAGAATACTGAGTAAAGTACTGATTTTTTGACCAAACAAATGGAATCTTACCTTGTAATTAGAAACAAAAAACACCCCCGAGGTGGTGAAATAAAATACTGGGGGTGTTTTTTTTTGGCTGAGAAAGGGCAAAAGTTCAAGAAGCCTCCCTGAAACTTAATCAAAAAATCATTAGCCTTTATTCAAAAAAGCTTCTTTCAAAATACTACCGCTTTTCCCCTCAGGCACGAATGAGACTAACATCAAAGCATCGAATAATTGCTCGAATTCGAACTAAGAATACCCCGATAATAGCTTTTAACATTGTTATATTCTCACTTGCTTAGTTTATCTTAATCTAAACCTATTAATTTGACA
>JAGHBG010000025.1 GCA_021161105.1 Thermotogaceae bacterium
ATTCTGATGTACATGATAATGGCTGGAGAATTTGAATCCTTTGTTTACACATTTGTTATAATGTTTACCGTTCCCATGGGACTTATCGGCATAGCGGCGGTCTATCTGTTCCTCCAGGAGCCTGTCAATATAATAGCGTTGATAGGAGTTGTCATGCTATTTGGTATAGTGGTTAACAATGGTATTGTTATGATAGATCAGATTAACAGATTAAGGGAGAAAGGGAAAAATAGGTTTGACGCGATTGTCGAGGGGGCTGGCAGCAGGCTCAGGCCTATTCTCATGACCTCTCTCACCACCATAATAGCCCTCATTCCTGAGCTGATTCTGGGTGGCATGGGGAAGGAGTATCATGCTCCCATGGCTGTTACTCTCATAGCTGGTCTCAGTGGCGCCACTTTCTTCACCCTTTTCTTCTTGCCGGTTCTCTATGACATTTTTGACAGGCTTTCCTTGAGGTTCAGGAATAGAGAGTGACGGAGAAGCTTCTTTTTGAGGTTTTTCAAGAACGACTGTGGCCTGAGTAGCAATTCGTGTAACATTTTCTTCAAGTTGTGCAGGAGTTGCTTCCTGCACTTGTTTTACTTCTTTTGTTTCCACCTCTTCTCTTGCTACCTCCTTTGGCTCTGTTTCTGTTTCCGATTTTTCTTTTGGTGCCACACCAAAGTACTCTTCCAGCATCCTTCTTGCTAATGGAGCTGCGGCGGAACTTCCCGGACCTCCATGTTCTACCATTGCCAGGACAACAACCTGTGGATTACCTGCTGGGGCGTACCCTATGAACCAGGAGTGTGACTTTAGACCTTTTCCAACCTCGGCAGTTCCGGTTTTTCCAGCAACTTTAATAGGAAATCCTTTAAATACTCTGTATGCCGTTCCCTCTTCTTTTAAGCTTCCCGGATGTGTTGTAACTTCAATCATGGCTTCTCTCAAAAACTCCCAAATTTTCTTAGGAACTCCTTCTAATCTGACAAAGATTTTTGGCTTGATTTCTTCATCTCCTATCTTTTTTACTACATGAGGAACATATGAAACGCCATCATTGGCCAAAAGGGCATAAAATGTGATGAGCTCTAATGGAGTTAATTTTACATAGCCCTGGCCTATGGATACAAGTATAGTATCGCCAGGATACCAGTCTGTTTTGTAAGTCAACATTTTCCATGTTTTTGAAGGGAAAAGCCCTTTAGCTTCTCCAGGAAGATCTATTCCTGTTTTTTCATCGAGCTTTACCAGGCTGGCTATCTCTTTCATTTTATCAATGCCAGTTTCGAGCCCGATGGTGTAAAAGTATACATTACAGGAGACTCTTATAGCCTTTTTTAAGTCGGTTATTCCATGACCTGATAGAAGCCAATCTTTATATACTGCGACAACTTTACCCTTGCTGTTTTTGTATTTAAAAATACCTTCACAATCAACTACTTGGGTAGCCTCATTTGTTGACAGAAGGTAAGCAAGGGCGATAAAAGGTTTTATTGCAGAACCAGGAGGGTATGCAGAAGATATTGCCCTGTTAAGAAAAGCGCTCTCGGGATCATTAAGGAGTTTCTTCCATTCTCTTGGACTCAAACCCGAAGAAATTTTGTTAGGATTAAAATATGGACTTGATGCCATTGCCAGAATGTCTCCGCTTTTTACATCCATCATTATCACAGAACCTTTTTGGCCGCTTAAAAGGTTCTGAGCTAAACTCTGCAATTTTGAGTCTATCGTTAAAGTTATATCCTTTCCATTTAAAGGAGGAGTTTTTACAATTGTTGATATAATCTTTCCTCTTTTATCAACCATAACGAGTTCAGAACCAATTTGCCCTGTTAAGAAATCATTGTACTGTTTTTCAACTCCATAAATCCCCATGCCTGATCCGGAGATATACCCCACAACGTGTGGTGCTGCTCCTGAGTAGATTCTTTTGAAATCTTTTCGTATATAAACACCCATTTTTTTAAGTTCATTTGCTTCTATTTCCGATACTTCAACTTCGTTTCCAAGTATCAATTCATTGGCTCTGTCTTTTCCAACTATTTTGCTTAGTTCAGTGTAATTGGGGATGTTTCGTCCAAGAAGTTGTGCTTTATAAATTGACTCGCTTTTTGCGAATACTTTTCCATCCGAACTGATAATTTTTCCTCTGAGGGAAGGTATGTTCATAGTTCTGATACCAATTGAGTCTATGTAATCTCTGTATTCCTTCCAGTGAGTAAGCTGAAGGGGTGCATACCATAAAATTATTGCAAGTGTTAAAAATATGAATGAAAGTAAAATGATTTTTCCTCTCAAATTAGCCCCTCCAAAAGTATATTACTATAGCAGCGAATGAAGTTATGATTCCAGCAACTACGCCGTAGTTTAAGACAACGATGAATACTGTCGCGATGGAAAGTATTCCGTATGGGATTATGTTGTTTATGAACAAAGAATCAATTTCTGTTATGAGGAAAGCGGATATCATCAAAGAAAGTTCCATGAATCCCGTATTTAAAGCTGTGACATGATGAAGAAAGTACACCAGAAATGCAAGTGCAGGATGATTCCTTTTCCAGAAATATCCCAGTGTATAAAGAGATATAAGTGGAAGAATGTATCCCATTCCAGGATCCCAGAATATCGAAATTACACCGATTAAAAGCCATATCATTTTCCCACAACCTTAAAGGGGCCCTTTGGTAGCTTATAATCTATTATCCAAAGGTTCGAATATTTACCTTTTATTTTGCCTAAATATCCCTCTCCTTTGTTTCTTAGATAAAACCCATAATCTTCTGTTTTTGATAGCCAGACATCTCTTCCGTTTACATTTGCATTTCTTCCAATATCCACAAGTGGAGGAAATCCGCCAATTAATCTACCTTCGTATGCAGGTGATCCTTCCAGCGTTACATCTAAAGAAAGCAGAGCAGAAAATGGTGTAGCAACGTAAAAAACATTTCTTTCACTTTTTATAATCTTTCCAACTATAACTCCACTTCGGCTTACAACAAGAAAATCAGGAGTAGCTTCTCCACTTACAGCTAATATACCATTTTCAAGCTTCAATGGTTCACCATAAGAAGGGGTATCCGTTTCAATAGTATTTTTTTTAGATCTAACACATCTTAAAAATGTATCTGTTTTCTCTTTAAGCAATAAAGAGGGAATCTGAGATTTCAGCGAGATATAAATATAGTACTTTTGAAGGAAAAAAGCATTTTCCAAAAACAAGATTGATATGAACACAAGTATAAGCAATATCTTCCTTACTGTGTTCATAGTTATTCCATCCTTTGAAGTTTTTTCAGGAGTTTCATGTTATCGAGTACAGCCCCTGCTCCCCTTGCGACGCATGTGAGTGGATCGTCAGCTTGTATAACTTGAATTCCAGTTTCCCTGCTTATTAGCATATTCATTCCTCTTAAAAGTGAACCTCCGCCAGCTATTATTATTCCTCTTTCGACGATGTCAGCTACAAGTTCTGGTGGAGTTCTATCGAGTGTAAGCTTGACAGACTCCACAATTGCGTTGGCGGGTTCTTTTAAAGCTTCTCTTACTTCTCCGCCTTTTAAAACAATCTTTCTTGGAAGGCCACTTGATAAGTCCACTCCCACAACCGTTGTCTCAAGTTCATCGTATTCAGGTTGTGGAAATACATTTCCTATCTCTATCTTAACTCTTTCTGCGGTCCTTTCTCCTATGGCAATTCTGTAGGTTTCTCTGACATACTGTACAATTGCTTCGTCCATCTCGTCACCTGCAATTCTAATGGAATCCCATACAACAATGCTGCCTAAAGAAATTACGGCAACTTCCGTTGTTCCTCCTCCTATATCTATTATCATATTCCCCATAGGTTCTTCTATTTGAAGTCCAGCACCTATAGCAGTCGCCATTGGCTCTTCTATCAAAAACACCTTACTTGAGCCAGCTTCATAGCCAGCCTCTAAAATTGCTCTTCTTTCAACCTCCGTAACACCGGCAGGGATACCTATAACAACCAAAGGTTTTAGTAAGCTCATATTTTTAGCTTTGCTTATAAAGTATTTAAGCATTGCAAGGGCAGTATCGTAATCAGCTATGACTCCATCCTTTAAAGGTCTTATGGCTTGGATGGTCGAAGGTGTTTTTCCAAGCATCTTTTTAGCTTCCATACCTACCTTTAATATTTCACCGGTTAATGTATCAATTGCAATGACTGAAGGTTCATTTGCTACTATACCTTTTCCTTTCACATAAACAAGAATATTTGCTGTTCCCAGGTCTATTCCCATGCCTACCCTCTTGAACATTATCTTTCCCCTCCCACATTTTTTTGCAAATAACCCTTAGTCAAATATAGCATAAAAGTGTTAAAATCTCATCTTGGTGATGGGTTATGGTGAAAGAATTCTTTAAAAGAAGCTGGAAATATTACTTGATAGGGGTAATAGCACTTATATTTGTAGATCTGGCACAATTAATTGTACCAAGAATAATGGGTATGGCTATAGATAAAATTGAGTACTTCACAAAGCTTCGAGATGAGGCAACAATGATGAAAGGAATAACTCTGTTTGCTTTATGGATCATGGCCCTCGCCACAGGTGTATTTCTTGGAAGATTCGTGTGGAGGCTTATGATCATTGGTTCTGCAAGAAGGTTTGAGAAGTACGCTTTAAGGTTTATTTTCGATAAATTACTGCATCTTGATCCTGCGTTTTTTTCAAAATATTCGCGTGGAGAACTAATGTCAAGATTTACCAATGATGTCAGGGCGGTTTGGAGGATGCTTGGTGCTGGAGTAGTAATAAGCACTGACGCGACGTTTATGGGAATAATGACTGTAGTTATGATGGGAGAATTTGTAAGCTGGAAATTAACATGGATCGTGATTGTTCCTCTTCTTTTTATAACTGTTGTAGTGCTGTTTTTTGGAAAAGCCATTCATAAGACTTTTGCACAGGTGCAGGAGAGTTTTTCACAGCTTTCTGGTTTTACTGAAGAAAGCATCTCTGCCGTCAGGATAATAAAGGGATTCTCAGCAGCGAGGAAGTTTGAAAATATGTTCAATAAAAAAGCATGGATAAACCTAAAGGCAAGGATGAGGTTGGTTCTTATAAGTGGGCTTTTCTGGCCACTTGTTGCTTTTATAGGTAGGTCCTCTTCTTTCTTGTCACTTTATTTTGGGGGAAAGATGGCAATATTTGGCGGAATATCCATAGGGGAATTTGTATCCTTTAATACGTACCTTGGAATGCTTGTATGGCCAATGACGGCTGTAGGGTGGGTTGTTAATATAGTTCAGCAAGGAACCGCTTCGTTAAAAAGAATAGAGGAAATTCTTAAAGCTCAGCCAGCTGTAAAAGAAAAAGAAGATGCTATAGAAATCCAGAATATAAGAAATGTGCGGCTTGATAACTTGAACTTCTGCTATCCTGACGATGAAAGAATGGTGCTTGAAGATGTAACTCTTAATATATCTGAAGGTCAGTTCGTTGGTATAGTTGGTACCGTGGGATCAGGTAAGAGTACCCTTGCAAAGCTCATTTTAAAACTCTTTCCTGTTGAGAGAGGAAGAATTTATATCAACAGCATTGATATAAACGATATTAAAGGAAGAAGCATAAGAGTAAAAGCTGCTTATGTTCCGCAAGAAGGTTTTCTATTCTCTGATACGATCTACAGGAACGTTACACTGGGAGAGAACTACGATGAAGACGAGGTCAAAAAGGCTTTGAAGCTTGCAGGAATACTGGACGAAATAGAAAGTCTTCCTCAGGGTATATATACGAAAGTTGGAGAGAGGGGGCTTACTCTCTCCGGTGGACAGAGGCAGAGGGTTATGATTGCAAGAGCGTTGGTTAAAAAAGCTGATCTTTACATATTCGATGATTGTCTGTCAGCTGTTGATCCAGAAACCGAAGAAGAAATAATAAACTCCCTTAGAACAACCATGAAAGATAAAACGCTTGTCGTTATAACTCATAGGCTTAAAGTCCTTCAGACTGCAGATGTCATCTATGTACTTGATAGAGGAAAAGTCGTAGAAAAAGGTACTCATCAGCACCTTATGGACAAAAAAGGTCTGTATTACGATATGTACATAAGGCAAACCGCTGCAGAAAGTTGATCCTTCAACTTTTAATCCATTCGTAGACTTTCTTTTTCTCTATTGTTGCAACAGCAATAACTGTATCTGCACCTCCATAATATACATAATATTTATCTTCATATTCCACCATTGCATCAGAGAAAACGACATTTGGGACTCCCCCAAATTTTTCCCAACTTTCTTCAGGTTCAAGTATCGGTTCTTCAGTTCTTTTAAGAACCTTCGTGGGATCTTTAAGGTCAAGAAGCATGAATCCAAGTCTGTATATCGCTCTTTCTGCTTTTTGAACCCCGTGATAGAGCAAAAGCCAGCCGTACTCCGTCTTAATTGGAGGAGCACCCGCACCTATTTTCAAATCATCCCATTTATTTTTTCTTGGAGATGCTATCCTTACAAAATCAGTCCAGTTTATAAGATCGTCAGAATAAGCAAGCCATATATCGGGCGGTATTCTGTGGAGCAATACGTATTTTCCACCAATTTTTTCTGGGAATAGAGCAGCGTCTTTGTTTTCTTCATCAGTTAGTATCTTTCCGAATCTTTTCCAGATAAAGAAATTCTTCGTCCTTGCAAGGGCTACTCTCGGGCCCGCAGGAGCATAAGCTGTGTAGAGCATGTAATAGTAATCGTCTATTTTAGTTATTCTTGGGTCTTCGACGCCATAAAGCTCATCGTCGTTTGCAGGCTCAAAAACCGGTTCGTTCAGCCTTTTGAAGTGTACTCCATCGATGCTAACGGCATACCCAAGTCTTGATACCATGTCCTCTCCCTGGGCTCTATATATCATATGGAAGAGCTCTCCATCATAAGCAACAGCTGGATTAAAAACGAATCTGCTTTCCCAGTTATGAAGCGGATCTGGCTTTAGAATAGGGTTCAAAACATGTCTTTGAAGTCTCATAACTATGCCTCCTTTATTAGTTATTTGAATGACATCGATATGCCTTTCAAAAATTGCTTTCTGAAAATTATGAAAATTACAATCATAGGAATAGTTTGCAGTACTGACCCCGCAAGAAGAGGCCCAACATACGCAGCATACTCATGGTGAAATGTGGCAAGCAAAACAGCCAGAGGCATCTTGTTATAATCCTTCATGACGATTAATGGCCACATGAAATTATCCCATATACTTATAAATGTGAAAAGTCCTACTATCGAGACCGTTCCTCTAACAAGTGGTAAAAGAACTTTGAAGATAATCCATAATGTTCTTGCTCCATCTATCTTTGCTGCTTCTATATAATCATTTGGAATTGATTTGTATGCTTGTGTTATCATGAATACCCCCCACGCGCTCATCAAATAGGGAACAATCAGTGCAGGGTATGTGTTTAGAAGATGCAGTTTTTTGATGAGTACGAATAGAGGTATAATAAAGATGAATCCAGGAAATAGCATTTGAAATATGATGAAATTAAAAACAGCTTTTCCTCCGCCAAACTTTAATTTTGAAAGAGGGTAAGCTATAAGTGATGAAAAGAACATTACAGAGAAGGTAACTACGGTCGATATAAACACACTATTTAAAAATGCCCTTATAAAGGGTCTTTCCAATTTTTTGCTCATGAAGAATATGAACTTGTAATGTTCAAGTGTCAGTTTCGATGGTATGAATTTTCCAAATATTTCATTGGGAACTTTAAAGGAAGAAATAAACATCCATGCGTAGGGATAAATCCAGATCAAAGCTAATATGATCATAACTGCGTGAAATATAACATCTTTAACAATTTTTTTCTTCATACTATGCTCACCTCTTTTTCCACGGTTCTTCTAACAAGAAGGATAATTCCAAAGTTTATTAAGGCCGTCACTATGGCTAATGCTGTGGCATAACTTGGATTAATCCTTCTGAATGCGGTGTTGTACATGTACATCATGAAGGTGAGGGTTTTATTCATTGGTCCGCCACCTGTTATCATGTAAGGTTCTGTAAATATTCCAAAAGATAGATTTATGGATAAAATTAGCACAGTAACTACTGCAGGATTTATCAATGGTAGGGTTATCTTCCAGAACTTTACCCATCTGGTAGCTCCATCAAGTTCTGCTGCTTCATAAAGGGATTTAGGTATTGCCTGAAGGCCAGAATATAATATGAGACCGTAATATCCAACAAATTTCCATGTTACCATTATTGCAATTGTCAGCATAGCAAGGCTGGGACTGCTAAACCAGGGGATTGTAACTCCAAAATGATCATAGAGAAATCTGTTTATAGGACCTATGTCTGAAAATATATTCTGAAAAATTATTGAGTACGCAACTCCAGAAGATATGTTTGCTACCAGAAAACTTAAGGCTACAAATGATTTGAAATACTTCATCTTATTAAGGGCTAAGGCAAAAAGCATTGCTCCAAAGAAGACCATCGGCAAAAAGTAGAGCATGAATCTCAAGGTGTTTAGAAATACCTCCCAGAAAACAGGATCCTGGAAAAGTTTTATGAAGTTGTTAAATCCTGTAAAACGGGGTTTTCCAAAGAAATTCCATTTCGTAAATGCAAGAATGAACATCCAGATAAAGGGATAACCCCAGAATATGGCGGTGTAAAAAAGATATATACTTACAATTCCCCAGCCGAGAGCTTTCTCTTTTCTTCTAAGGCTCATATTTTTTCACCCCTTGATATTAATAAAGAAAGGAGGGGGGAATCCCCCTCCTTACCTTACTGGGAAAGCAAGATTTTATTAACTTCTTTCACTGCCTTTCCAAGAGCTTCTTCTGGAGTGGATTTTTGATAAACTACAGGTTCTATGAGATAATTCGTCATAGCGTTTTGTACATCGATTGTTGTGGTGATAAGAGCTGGTGGAACGGCGTAGGCAACGTAGCTGGCGGTTGCTGCAAAATAGGGGTCGTTTTCCACATATTTTTTGAATATGGGATTTGTTGTTATGTCTCCCCTTGCGGGAGGCATTTTTGTTATCTCTATCCATCTTGCATCGTTCTCCGGGTTGGAGAATACCCATTTAATGAATTCCCATGCTTCCTTCTTGTATTTACAGGTAGAAAAGAGCACAAGTCCTTTGGTATCAGCAAAGGTATATACTGGTTTATATGAAGGATAATCATCAGGTACTGGAGGTGGTGCGATTTCTATACTCTTGTAAACTTCCGGGTAATGTTCCTTGGTGTAATTGAAGTGCCAAGGTCCCATTAAACCTCCTAAGATAGTTCCTTTTTCGAATGGGTCTTTACCAAGGTCAATAGCAGTCCATCCATTCTTGAACAGGGTATAGAAGAAGTTTGCAACCTTCTTTCCATATTCATTATTGAAAACTGCCTTGTTGTTCTTTATATAAGGAGCTCCTTCACTTGCAGCATAGTAGAGTGTGATGAAATCAAACCATCTATCCCACCAGTTCTTACCTGCAAAAACTTTTATAGCGTATCTCTTTTTCGGTATGGTAACTTTTTCTGCTAATTTGTAAACCTGAGAATATGTTCTTGGAGGAGTAAAGAAGCCAGCTTCTTCAAGGAGATCCTTTCTCCACCAGAAGAGCATCGGGTTTGAATAAATTGGAAGTACATAATAGTGACCATCCAGCCCCCATCCTTTAATCACATTTTCCATGCTCCTCGCTTTGATAACTTCCCAAAAATCATCACCAAATTCTTTATCAAGTGGTACAATCGCTCCCATCTCAGCAAGTTGAGCCGCAAAACCACTGAATATGTTGGTTGAGATATCCGGGCCTCTGCCCGCAGCTATAGCTGTTAATATAGCTTCTTCTGAACTTCCAGCAGCAGGAATAACGGACCACTCAATCTGCACATCTGGATGCTGTTCGTTCCACTGCTTAACGAGCGGTTTCCAGAACTCCTCCTGCAATGGATTTGGAGCCGTCCAGAACACGATCTTCTTAACCCCAAACACGCTAACAATTAGCGCGAGTACTACAAGCCAAACCAAAAGTTTCCTCATAAAATCTCACCCCTCCCTCTGAGTTTTTTTATGGAACCCCTGATGATGAGTTCGGTGAACAGAGATATCTTGGCCGGATGAACATCCTGTCCCATCATCAGGGTAATAAGTCTCCTCATAGAGAAAGACCCCATTTCTTTTTTAAATACCCGGACAGATGAAAAGTTCATCTCTTTTGCATCTTCTGAATCATCAAATCCCATAATAGCAACATCTTCTGGAACTTTTATTCTTCTTTTTCTGAGTTCCTTTATTGCTCTTTTGGCTGCAAAATCGTTGGATGTAAAGATAGCTTCGGGGACACCGTAAGAATTGAGCATGAGATCAATTACGTAGGACATATTTTCGGCTATATCATCGAATTCGTACAATTTTGGCATCAAATGATTCTTCTCCATGGCATCCACATAACCATTGAACCTATCTCTAAAGCTGTATGTAGAAAGTGGGCTGTGTATATGGACAATCTTCCTATAGCCATAGTTGATTAAAGTCTGAACAGCGTTAAAGGCACCTCCATATCCATCGCTTATAACTACATCTACGTTCAAACCGGGAATGTAATTATCAACAAGAACGATTGGCTTTCCCATATTCATAAACCTTTTGACATCGTTAGGTCCAAAGTCGGCACCAAAGAGTAAATATCCATCAAAACTTTTTTCTTCCTCGCCATCCATCAAAACCTTAACCTCAACGCCGCTTGTCGACGCAACTTCGCTGACTCCCTCGAAAACACTGTGATAAAAAGCTCCCTCTTTCATGAAGCGCTTAATTCTCTCTGTTATAACTACACCGGCACTGAACTTAACTCTTGGCAACGCCAAATATTTGGCCCAGGGTCTTGGAGAAAATCCCAGTTCTTTCATGGCCTTGACTACTTTCTCTTTTGTTTTCTTCGAGACCTTAGGAGAACCATTAATGACTCGAGATACGGTTGTTATTGACACTCCAGCTTTTTTGGCAACATCTTTTATAGTAATCATGAAAACGCTTTCCCCCTTTCACACACATTTTACTAAATATGAATTGACAAATAAAACAGCGATTTTGGGCTAAAATTCAGAAATATTTACATTTATTTTTGATTTCAATTAAAAATCGTTTGTTTTCTCATGTTTTCTTTGTAAGTTCTAACATCGTGTGTTATGGCTTTAATATTCTTTATGAAAGCGCTTTCATCATTTCTGGTTTTTATTGGAATTTTTGCCCCTGCACGTGGAGCAGTTATATGATTGGTTATTCAGCGAAGAATCATAAATAATCTTTGTTTTTATCTAAAATGTGAATACGCAGATAAAAAAATTTTGGATGGAGAAAACATAACTGATAGGAATGAGAGTGTAAATGGGTAATGATGTTTAAAAGGGTGGCTTCGGCCACCCTTATTACATTGAAATCTTTTATTCTTCCGGTTTCCATCTTACAACAGGTTTTCTCGATGCTGTTACTTCGTCAAGTCTTCTTACCGGAGTGTTCTTTGGGGCTTCTTTCAAAACTTCTGGGTTTTCGCGGGCTTCTTTGACTATCTGCTTCATAGCAGCTGCGAAGGCTTCAAGGGTTTCTTTGCTCTCTGTCTCTGTTGGCTCTATCATAAGGGCTTCTGGGACTATGAGCGGGAAGTAGACAGTTGGAGCGTGGAAGCCGAGATCAAGGAGCCTTTTTGCAACATCAAGGGTTTTAACGCCAGTCTCTTTAAGGAGCTTGCTTCCATCAAGGACAAATTCGTGCATGCATGGGCGTTTTCCATCTGGGTCATAAGCTGCACTGTAAACCTCTCTTAGAAGAGCTTTCAGGTAATTTGCGTTGAGAACAGCAAATTCTGACGCCTTTGTAAGACCATCTTTTCCCATCGTGAGTATATATACGTAAGCTTTTACAAGAACACCGAAGTTTCCATAAAAGGCTCTAACCTTTCCAATTGATTTTGGAAGGTCGTAATCGAGGTAGTATCTGTCTCCATCTTTTCTTACAACGGGAACTGGAAGGAAGTCTTTAAGGTGCTCTTTTACTCCTATTGGTCCAGAGCCCGGTCCACCCATTCCGTG
>JAGHBG010000139.1 GCA_021161105.1 Thermotogaceae bacterium
GAATTTTTTCAAAGTATATCTGATGATCTTATAAGATTATCTCGAAAATATGATATCTCGATAGTTATAGGAACCCCCAGAGTAGTTGGTAGAAAAATTCGAAACTCTCTTGCCATAATTAAAAAGAAAAGAGAAATACTCTTTTATGACAAAACGCACCTTTTTAGAAAGGAAAACGATGTTTTCGAGCCTGGTAACAGTTTTGTGGTCTTCAAATTCAAGAACGTAGCGTTTGGAGTACTTTTATGCTATGAGATAGGTTTCCCGGAAGTGACAAGAGTTCTAACCTTACATGGTGCACAGGTAATACTTGCTTCTTTCGCATTTGGAAAGCAAAGAGAACGAATATATGATGTTGCAACCAAAGCGAGAGCAATAGAAAATGGCGTCTATCTTGTAACATCTTCAACTGTTGGGAAAGGAATCATGAATTTTTTGGGAAAATCGAGAATCATACATCCTTCTGGAAAAGTATTAGAAGAACTAAACAATGGAGAAGGAATAATAACCGCAAATATCGATATATCGACACTTTATCATTATAGATACAAAGAGAGAGGAGACTCCCATGCCTACTTTAAAAGAAGAAGACCCGAGCTTTATTATGAAATACCATCACTTAAATACCCCGTTCATTATGATTAACTGAAAATTTTGCTATAACACCGGTTTGTTCTATAATTGAAGCAGATGAATTATTCATGTTATTTAGGAGGTGTTTATATGCCGTTGAAGATCTTGAACTATGTCAGGCCATCGAGCCTCGAGCAAGCGTATGATCTGCTGCAGGAAGATGGCGCAGAGATTCTGGGAGGAACAACCTACGCAAGACTGTCAAACAGAACCATAAAACTTGCCATTGACCTGCAAAATGTTGGTATAGGTTCTATCTACGAGATAGGAGATTACATAGTAGTAGGTGCAATGGCTACTCTGGCAAATATGCAGTTTCATGATCTGATCATGGAATATGCTGATGGATACCTTTATGATGTTATCTCCTATATATGGTCAGTACAGCTCAGGAATGTTGCCACAGTTGGTGGAACCATTGTACCAAAATGGGGATTCTCCGATTTTATAACAGCCCTTCTTGCTCTTGATACAGAAGTTGAATTTTACAAAGCAGGCAGAATGAACCTTGAAGATTATCTCAAAGGTATGATGATTAAAAAGGATATCATGACTGCCCTTTATATAAAGAAAACACCAAGAAAAGCCTCTTTCAAATTCATGAGAAACAGTGAATACGATTTTTCAATAGTGAACGTTGCAGTATCGGCTGTCAATCAAGAGGGAAAGTTTACAAACTGGAGAGTAGCAGTTGGTGCAAGGCCAGGAGTTGCAGCACTTTCCTACAAAGCAATGGAAATTCTAAACAATTCTGTTGATTACGAATCCATAGAAAAAGCAGCCAAGGAAATGAAAAATGAACTAAAATTTTCCAGCGATTTCAGATGGTCAGGTGAATACAGAAAGGAAGTAGCTGGAACACTTCTTCAAAGAGCAGTGAAAGAGGTGATAGGATGAAGATAAATCTTAAAATAAACGGCGTTTGGAAAGAAGTAGAAATTGATCCTTCAGATTACCTTCTTGATGTTTTAAGGAGAGAAGGATATCTCTCTGTAAAAAAAGGTTGCGATACTGGCACATGTGGTGCATGTACAGTCTTAAGAGATGGCTATCCAATACTCTCTTGTGCAACACTTGCTGCAACCTGCGATGGACATGAAATAACAACAGCTGAAGGAATAGCTGACGAGATGGAAGATTATGCCAAAATGTTAGCAGGAGAAGGAGCCGAGCAATGTGGCTTCTGCTCGCCAGGACTTATGGTTATGTTATATGCTCTTAAAAAAGAAATAGAAAATGGAAAGGTGAAAAAGACAAAGGAAGATATAAGAAGATATCTTATTGGAAACCTTTGCAGGTGCACAGGATACGCAGGACAAGAAAGAGCCATTTTCCGTTACCTGGGGGTGGAGTGAATGAGAGAAGTTAAAAAGTCAATACCAAAAAAGGATTCATACGGTCTTATAAGAGGCTTACCTGTTTACACCGATGATCTTGCTCCAAAGGACTCTTTAGTTATGAAAGTTTTAAGAAGCCCTCATGCTTTTGCAAGAATAAAGAATATTGATACATCAGAAGCAGAAAAGATGAAAGGAGTTCATCTTGTACTTACATATAAAAATGTTCCGAGAAGAGTAATCACAAGGGCCGGCCAGGGATTTCCAGAACCATCCCCGTATGACAAGTTCATATTAGATGAGTATGTAAGGTATGTTGGTGATGAAGTTGCAGCAGTTGTCGCAGATAATGAAAGGATAGCTGAAGAAGCATTGAAAAAGATCAAAGTGGAATACGAAGTTTTAGAACCGGTTCTTGATTTTGAAAAAGCGGAAGGTCATCCTTCCATAATTCACCCGGAAAAAGAATCGTTCTCCCAGTTCAATATAGGAAGAGATCCAAAAAAGAATATAGCAGCATCTTATCAGATGGAAATAGGTGATGTTGATAAACTTATTAAAGAATGTGAAGAAGATCCGGATTGCGTCCTTGTAAGAGAAAGATTCTATACACAGGCCCAAGCTCATGTTATGTTGGAACCCCATGCCTCCTATGCATATATTGATATGGCTGGAAGATTAGTGGTCGTTTCTTCAACTCAAACACCTTTCCATGTGCGAAGACAGGTAGCCATGGTTCTCGATATCCCAATAAAAAATGTACGGGTTATAAAACCAAGAATAGGCGGAGGATTCGGTGGAAAACAAGCTCTCCATGGAGAACTCCTTGTATCTTACGCAGCATGGAAGCTAAAAAAACCTGTTAAACTTGTTTACACAAGAAGGGAAGTTTTTGAAGCAACCTACACACGCCATCCAATGAGATTTGATGTAACATTAGGTGCTAAAAAAGACGGAACATTAAAAGTCATTGACTTCAACGTTCTTTCAGATACAGGAGCATACGGAGAGCATGCCCTCACCGTCTTGATGGTTGCTGGATCAAAGACTCTGCCGCTTTATAATAAGGTTGATGGAGTAAGATTCAGAGGAAAGGTTGTTTACACAAACCATGTTCCAGCAGGAGCATACAGAGGATACGGTGCAATACAGGGTAACTTTGCTCTCGAAAGCGCTATGGACATTTTGGCAGAAAAACTGGGAATGGATCCAGTTGAACTGAGACTTAAAAACGTAATAAGAGAAGGAGAAACTTCTGAAATATTCAAGATTATGGGAGAAGGAAGAGAAGGCGTCGAAATGATAATAAAGAGTTGTAAACTTGAAGAAGCGATAAACAGGGCTGCAGAACTTGCTCAATGGAAGAAAAAGAGAAGTAAGAGAGAAAAAAGAGAAAGTAAAGCAAGAGGTATAGGATTTGCCGTCGCCATGCAAGGCTCCGGAATAGCAAATATAGACATGGGATCTGCAATAATAAAACTCAATGATGATGGATCCTTCAATTTGTTAGTTGGTGCGACAGATCTTGGAACAGGTTCTGACACCATACTTGCACAGATTGCAGCAGAAGCTATTGGGGTTAGCAGTGATGATATAGTGGTTTACTCATCTGATACTGATCTCACACCTTTCGATACAGGCGCTTATGCTTCCTCGACAACTTACGTTAGCGGGAACGCAGTGAGACTTGCTGGAGAAAAAATGAGAAAACTAATCCTAAAAGAAGGAGCTTTAAAACTTGGTGTATCTGAAAATGAAGTTGAATTTGATGGCAGGGTGATCAAGACAAAAGAGGGCTCAAAGAGTATTACATTAAAAGAGCTCGCAACAATTCTTTACTACACAGAAAACCAAAAACAACTTGTTGCTGACGGTTCTTTTGTTGGCCCCGAAAGTCCTCCTCCATATGCTGCAGCTTTTGCAGAAGTTGAGGTCGACACAGAGACAGGGAAGGTAGATGTTCTCAAGTACACAATAGTTCTGGATATAGGAACACCTATAAATCCAAACCTTGCAAGGATACAGGCAGAAGGTGGAGTTGTACAGGGAATAGGTATGACGTTGTTTGAGGATGTTAAATATTCTAAGGATGGAAAACTCCTTACAAATAATCTCATGTACTACAAAGTTCCATCAAGACTCGATGTTCCAGAACTTGTAGTAGAGTTCACGGAGAGCTATGAACCAACTGGACCCTTTGGTGCAAAATCAGTTGCTGAGATTGGTATTGATACACCACCAGCTGCAATAGCTAATGCAATCTACAATGCTGTTGGGGTGAGAATAAAATCTCTTCCTATAACCCCAGAGAAAGTGTTTTTTGAGATGAACAAATAATACTATTCAATTCCTTGGCCCCCTTTTTAAGGGGGGCTTTTCATCACCTTTAAAGCATTCTAAACACCTTTTTTACATATCTTTTCGGTAATTTTGACTTAACTCCTTCCGGGTAGTATTCGTTTCCTTTTTAATGATTTGATTTTGAAAAGTAAAATTTAACTTTGCTTAATGTGTACTCTCAAGTAAAATATATACTGGTGCAAATAAGTGAAAGAGGAGGGATCATATGGAAAAATACAGATGCATGGTATGTGGCTATATATATAACCCTGAACAAGGAGACCCTGAAAGCGGTGTTCAACCAGGAACACCTTTTGAAGATCTTCCAGAAGATTGAGGTTGCCCTCTTTGCGGAGCTGACAAATCTCAGTTTGAAATTGTTGAAGAATAAAAAGCCGGCGACTGCCGGCTTGTTTTACAAAAAATATTTTATACATGGTAAATCATTGTTATTCTTTGTCATTCTTTGTGTAGTAAACAAAGTAGTAGGGAACAACCACGAAAATTATTGGACCCACTATATTTCCTAAAGTAACAGGTATTAGATTATTGGTTATGAAAGTACCCCAGGAGAGATTTGAAAAATCATTTAACTTTGCAAGATTCTCAATAAATATTCCAGTAGATACAAAATACATATTAGCAATTGAGTGTTCAAACCCTGAAGCAACAAAAGCACTTATTGGAAACAGAATCGCAAATACTTTACCTTCAATAGTCTGAGCAGAAGTAGCCATTATTATCGCTAAATTAACTAGGATGTTACACAACATACCTCTAAAGAAAGCAGCTGACCAGCTCAATGAAACCTTTGCAGAGGCAATTTTAAGAGCTGTTAATCCTACTCCATTTACGCTTTCAGGAGCCCCCCAAAGTCCTGTCTTTACAAACATCCAGGCCAAAATGATAGAACCTATGAAATTTCCTATATAAACTATTAGCCAATTTCTAAAAACACCTCTAAGATGTATTTTTCCTGCAAGACAGGTTAAACTCATCAAGACATTCCCAGTGAAAAGCTCGGCCCCAGCTATAACGACAAGCATAAGTCCCACAGAAAACACCGCTCCTCCAATAAGTTTTTTTACGCCAAATGGTTCAACAGCTGTCATGGTTGTTGTGGCAAATATTGCACCAAACCCTATGTACATACCTGCCAGTATCGATAGAAAGAACAATTTGTATGCAGGCATCTTTGCTTTAATATCACAAACAACTGGTAGAACTTCTGTAAAGATCTGTCGTGGAATTAAAAATAATCTTCCTGGCATATCTGCACCTCCTTCTTGGGATTGGTTGTGAAAATAATAACATATACTTTGTTTTGTTTCAACCCTTATTTGAATAATACTCTCTCATCCTCTCATTCTCTTTCAAAGAAAGTATCTCATCAAAAACTTTTTCAACCTGTTCATCAGTTTTTGTTCTTGGATCTCTGTACAGAATTTCTTTTAAATAATCCAGCCTTCTTTCAAGGTAAGCATTCACTGAGA
>JAGHBG010000204.1 GCA_021161105.1 Thermotogaceae bacterium
ATATTGATCTTGATGTTATTTATTCTTTTGTGCATGTCTCGAGTTACTCCGGTACAAATTCGACGGGCAGAATAAAGGTTAAATCATGGATGGAAGAAGATATGGAAGATAGATATGTGCTGTTGGTGGAGGATGTTGTCGACACTGGACTGACATTGAAATATATACTAAGGTATCTAAGAAAATACAGGCCAAAGGACATCAAAATTGCGGCCTTGGTTGAGAAAAAAGTCCACGATCATGGGATAAAAGTAGACTTTTCTGGATTTGAAATTGATGATAAATTTCTGTTAGGTTATGGGCTCGATTATAATGAAATATTCAGGAATCTACCGTATTTGGGTTATTTGAAACGAAAGTCGGAAGGATAGGAAATAAGCATGGAGAAATTTATCTGGGTAGTTAAAGAATTGATGTTATATAGTGTTCCTGTAATTTTGCTGGCCGGTTTGCTCCCGCTTTTAGATATTCTCTCGTATAAAAAAGAGAAAAAGCTTATTATTGGAATTTTTGTATTTGCTTTCCTTATGCTACTTTTAAATTTATATTTCCACAATGACATCATCACAATACTTGTTCTTCTTATCAGTTTTATCTTCGCAATATATTTAGAAAGAAAGATTTCTAAAAGTGTAGATTACAAAGGTTCCAATATTATAGGAATAGTGCTGCTGGGAATAATTCTCGCAGCAGCAGCTTTGATCATGAGAAGTTTCGATTTGCAATCAATTACATATACTGTTGCGGTGGTTGGTGTAGCACTGGTTATGGCTTTTAGTAAACATTACTCGTTTTTATCTGAGGTTATTTTTGCACTCACCATCATCCCGGTAATAGTTTTTTACGATTATGCAGAATTGATATATCCCCAGCTGATGCTTATATCTACAGTTGTGAGTCTCAATGGTCTTGGGATGAATATAAAAGAGGTTCTTTCAGAAAGAGCTGAGCCAAGATGGGAAAAATTCAACAGCTACTTATCCACGGTTTTTGCTATTGTGTTGCTTTTTGCCTTTGTTGGATCAAGTGTCGTTTTGTTTGACAGGCTTTATTTGATGTTTCAAAAAAGTATATTTAATGTGTTTAACACTTATTCAGACTTGGTTTATCATCATTATAAAGTTTATGGAGAAAGTTCTCTGGAAAACATTGTGAACAATCAGTTGCCAGTAGATTTTGTTAAAAAGATATATATAGTAAAAGATGGAAGAACAGTATATCCGCCTGGTTCAAAGGAGCGAGAATGGGAAGATTATGTTAATATGAAGAAGCCAAAAAATTTCACCTTTTCCAGAGCATTTCCAGATGGGACGAAGGTGCTTATTGTGTATGAATCTAACAAAGCTAAAAGTTTGCTTTTGCTTTTGATATACATTATTGTCATAGGAGTGTTTATAGCTGCTGGCATGTTCGTCATGAATCATATTTACTATCGAAAGTGGACGAATGTCCTGGAAGGTGAACTTGTAGTAAAAACTCAAGAGATAAGTGCAATCAATGAAGAATTAGTTGCGATGAACGAAGAATTGACTGCAATGAATGGAGAGGTTGAATCGATGTACAAGAGCCTTTCGCGTTTAAATAAAACCATCCTTGAATTTCTCAATTTCCTTAAGGAGATAGATATAAAAGAAGATATCTTGAAGATATTTGACAATTTGTACCATGTTTTAAATAAAGTTTTATCAGTACCTCTTTCAGGTTATGAAGTACTGGATAGTGAAGGAAATGCCAGAATATCCAAAATTGTTTACAGCGCGCAATACTCTACAGATATGAAAATTGGTGGATACATTTTCAGAATTTTTTTGAATGAACCACTTAAAATAAGTTCAGATGAAGAAAAGTTTATGGAAATGCTTTCGTTAATATTGGAATTAACAGTAACTTCCCATGAAAATTACTGTACCCTGGAAAAGTCCAAGAACTTTTTGTCAAGCCTTCTTGAGTTAGTAAGTGTTATATCTACAAGTTCTTCTATTGAAGAGGTTGAAGAGGCGTTTTTAAGGAAGGGACTACAGCTTTTCGATGATACAGTTTTAGTTGCTCTTGCGTGGAAAAAAGATGAAAAGGATGTTGTAACTGCCAAACTTGTAGAAAGTGACGATAATAAGATAGTTGAGAAAAAGGTAACCTCGGGAATTGTCAAGTATTCTTTAAGCGTAGGAGAAGAATATATAGTTGGAGATGTTTCAAATGATCCTGTGTTCTATATTGTAACACCTAAAACAAAGTCAGCAGTTGCACTACCGCTCATTAGTAATGAAGGTGTAATAGGAGTTTTCGAGATAGAAAGATCAACGAAGAATGCATTTACAGATGATGATCTTCGATTTTTGAGAATTTTCGCCAGTATAACAGCAATTACTTTACAGAGGCTCAGATACGCAAAGGATTTGAAGGAGACGCTTATTGGACTTGCCGAAGCTCTTTCTTATGCAATAGAACTTAAAGATTCATACACTCATGGTCATTCAAGAAGGGTTGCAGATTATTCTGTTGAAATAGCAAAAGAACTGGGATTTCCTGATGAGAAAATAGAAGAAATCGAGCTTGCAGCTATTCTCCATGATGTAGGTAAAATTGGGATAAAAGGTATAATTCTTAATAAGCCTGGAAAATTAACAGATATGGAATTTGAGGATATCAAGAAGCATCCTATTATTGGTGAAGAGCTTGTTGGAAAGGTTAAAACCTTGAAACATATAGCAAAAATTATAAGGCATCATCATGAAAGGTGTGATGGTAAAGGTTATCCGGATGGTCTTACATGCGAAGAGATTCCGATAGAATCCAGAATATTGGCTGTAGCTGATGCGTTTGACGCAATGACCACAGACAGGCCGTATAGAAAAGCTTATAGTGTAGATAGAGCATTAAAAATTCTTGAAAGTGGTAAGGGTAAGCAGTGGGATAAAAAAGTAGTAGAAGCTGCAATAAGGGTTTTTGAAAGAAAATTGAAAGTGGAAGCGTAACCATGGTGAAGATAATAATTCTTCCTCATGAAAGACTTGAGAGCTTCAAAAAGTATGAAGGGCACATTTTCCTGCCCGATCATGATGGATTACCATTTTCTGAGAATAGCGCTTATGTAAACGCAATGAGAGTAAGGGTACTCTACCATCTTTTGAACAAGGAAGTTGAGACAATTCACACAACTCTTGCGGCTCTTTCAAGGTATACGATTTCTCCCGAAAAGCTTGCTATGTATATATTTAACAAAGAAATTGGTGATAAATTTGATATAGCGCTGGAGAGATTGGTTCAGATGGGATATGAAAGAGTAGATATTGTTAGAGATTTTGGGGAATTTTCAATAAGGGGAGATGTCTTCGATATATTCATCCCAGTTTACGATTATCCGGTGAGAATAGAACTTTTTGACGATGAAATAGAAGAGATAAGATTTTTTGATCCATTATCTCAACGTTCTGTAGAAAAGATACGATGCGTAACGATATTGCCAGCTAAGGAATATATAAGTGAAGAACACAATTATGATACAGTTCCAAAATTGGCAGGGAGCGATTCTACAATCTTTGAATACGTAAAAGATGCTCAATTTTTTTCTCCAGATTTTGATAAATCATTAAAAGAATATGAACGAAAGATTAAAAAGTTAAAGGAGCTTGCTACAGAAAAGGCTCCTCTTTACTTTGAAAATTCTCTGATTTCTACCTCCGAACTTTTGAAAAGAATAAAAGGTGTTAAAAAAATAACTGAGGGTAAAAGAGACATTCTCCCGCAAGCAATTGAAGAGAAAAAGATAGAAAGTTCTCCAATACTGGATTATGAGGAGCTGTCGGAAGGAGACATTGTTGTTCATAAAGATTACGGTATAGGAAAATTTGAAGGTATCCAGAGAATTAAATCCGCTGTCGGCGAAAGGGATTTCTTGAAAATAAAATACTCTGACGCTACTTTATATGTTCCAGTAGATAGGTTGAACAGAGTGCATAAATACCTGGGTTCAGAACAGGTTTCTCTGGATTCACTCAGAAGCGCAAAGTGGAGAAAAAGAGTAAGAAATGCAAAGAAGGATATAGAAAGAAGGGTGAAGGAGCTTGTAAGTATATACGCCAAGAGAACCATGGTCAAAAGTGAACCGCTTGTGGGAGATCCAGAACTTGAAGAAAAATTTGCATTATCTTTCCCTTATATAGAAACTTCTGATCAACTTCGAGCTATAGAAGAAGTTTTAAATGACCTTGTTTCAGAAAAGCCCATGGATAGATTGATAACCGGGGATTCAGGGTATGGAAAAACAGAAGTTGCTATGAGAGCAGCCTTTAGGGTAGTTGTTTCTGGTAAACAGGTTGCAGTTATGGCGCCAACTGTTGTTCTTGCCAATCAGCACTACAGAACATTTAAAGAAAGAATGGAGCCGTTTGGAATAAAAGTCGAGCTTCTTGATAGTACAAAAAAGGGAAAAACCAGAGAGAAGATTCTCGAGGATTTAAAATCTGGTGAGATTGATATAATTATAGGGACTCACACTCTTTTGAATGATAAGATAAAATTTTCCGATCTGGGGCTTGTGATAATTGACGAGGAACAGAAATTTGGAGTTGAACAGAAGGATAAGTTCAAAAAGATGCGTCTTTCTGTAAATGTTCTTTCCATGAGTGCTACTCCTATTCCCAGAACTCTTCATATGGCTTTGTCTGGGATGAGGGACATATCAACTATAAAGACTCCGCCAATTGGCAGAAAGCCAGTAACCGTTTATGTAGAGCCTCTAAGGGAGAGCATAATAAAGAGTGCTATATTAAGGGAGCTTGCAAGAGATGGACAAGTGATATATGTACACAACAGAGTGGAGGAAATAGAAAGTGTTTATAAAAGGTTGATAAGGCTTGTGCCAGATGTCATTATCGGTGTAGCACATGGGCAGATGAACAAAAGAATCTTGGAAAAGACTGTTGAAGCTTTTTTGAGTGGTGATATAGATGTTCTTTTATGCACAACGGTTATAGAGAGCGGGGTAGACATTGGAACCGCTAACACAATTATAATTGATGATGCTCATAGATATGGTTTGTCCCAGCTCTACCAGTTAAGGGGTAGAGTAGGAAGGCGTCAGGTTAGAGGTTATGCATACTTTTTGTATCCGCCTGGAGTTTCAAAGGAAGCCCTTAAAAGACTTGAAATAATCAAGACTCATTTAGGAGCTGGGAGCGGTCTTGAAATCGCTCTGCGAGACCTTGAGATAAGAGGTTATGGAGATATTTTGGGGATAGAACAATCTGGGCATATAGAATCTATAGGTTATAGATATTATGTCGAACTTCTCAACGAGGCCATAAGCCGGTTTAAAAATGAAGAATTTGAAGAGATTGATGTGGAAATAAATGGTTTTCCAGGAGATCTTGCCATACCAGAAGGTTACATTTCAGATCCAATGGAAAGGCTTCGAATTTATAGAAGGATATCATCAGCAAGATCAGTGAAAGACTTATTAGACTTGAATGAAGAACTTGAGGATAGATTTGGAAAAGTTCCAGGGGCAATCTACAACCTGTTAAGACTTGGCAAACTGCGAATAGCTCTGTATGAAATTGGTGCAAGAAAGGTGGAAATAGAAAAAACATCAAGTGTTATATACTTTGATAAAGAAATTCCTTCTGGAGCTTTCAGTGAACTGAAGCATATAATGAATCCACGCAAAAAATCTGTTGTACTGCTGGAGAAATTTTCAAAAATATACGAGTTTTTAACAAGAACTTTGAAAGAAGAGAAGGTTTAATCTCCATCTTCAAGGTACCTGGCCTTTTGATAAGTGTCATATATGGTTTTCATCAATGTTTCTCTTATTCCCTCTCTTTCAAGAGAATAAATTCCTTCGATAATTGTACCTACTGGCGATGTTACTATATGCCTGAATTCACCAGGATGATTTCCTTTTTTCTGCGAAAGTTCAGCTGAACCTTTAAGTGTCTCTGTAACGAGTTCTCTTGATAGATCATAAGAAAGTCCAAGCCTGATCCCTGCGTCTATTAAAACTCCTATTAAAACAAAAGCAGGGCTACTTTCGCTTAATGCAGTAACTGCTGCCATATGCTTTTCCGGTATAACAACAACCTTTTCTGAGGACGGGAGTAACCATATAACTTCTTTTTGTTTCCTCTCATTCTCCAAAAATTCCGAGGAAAATGTGGTAGGAATTATTCCTTTTCCTATAACTACTATTTCCGTACCTATCTGCATTCTGAAATTTATCAATTGTGGTTTTTCAGCAGGAATTTTTATATAATTTAAAGGTTATAAGGATGGGAAGTGATAGGATGAAGAAGAAGCGCGAAAAGAATCATGAATGGATGAGACTTCTTATGGAAGATATTATGAGGCTTTCTCGTGAAAAAGATTCACCTTTGAGTGTGGAGGACGTTATGGAAGATAGCAGTGTTGATAGGCAAGAGGTCAAGGAAGCTATAGAACGGCTCGAGAAGAGGGGACTCGCGAAATTCGAAAGAGGACATCTTGCTTTAACAGAACAGGGAGAAAAGGTGGCTGATGTTATATACAATTATCACAGGGTAATTGAAGAAGTCCTCGGACATGAGGTAGCACATGCCTTAGAACACTTCAGCGAAGCCGCTGAAAAGATAAAAATACTGGGAGAAAAAGCAAAACCACTGGAGAAATTCAGGGAAAATGAGAGAGGAGTGGTTGCATATTTTGAAATAGGAAATCCGAAGGTTATATCGAAATTGTTAGGAATAGGACTTTCCCCAGGAGTTTCTTTCCGTGTTATCAAATATAGAAAGGATGGATTTGTTCTTGAGGTTGGAGGAAGGCTTGTTGTTCTTGGAAGAGAGCTGGGAAAAGGTATAGCGGGGGTGAGCATGAGTTGACAGCTCTTTTAGTCGGACAACCGAATGTAGGAAAATCAGCGCTCTTGAATGCTATCACAGGTGCTAAAGTGATGATTTCGAATTATCCTGGGACCACTGTGGATGTTAGCTCGGGAAGTGTTGTTATTGGAGGAGAGAAATACGTTTTCATCGATACTCCTGGTGTATATAGTCTCACCGCCTCAAGTGAGGAAGAGAAAGTTACGAACGAGATGATTCTGAAAGGAGAGTACGACTTCATAATCCAGGTGATCGATGCAACGGTTCTTGGGAAAAACCTGATATTGACATACCAGCTCGCCGAGCTTGGAAAACCGCTCATACTGGTACTTAATTTTCATGAGGAGGCGGAGAAAAGGGGGATAAACATTGATGTAGTACGCCTTGAAAAGCTCACCGGTTGTCCTGTCGTAAAGGTAAATCCTTTGAAGAGACGATTCGAGGAACTCCTGAAGAGAATTGACAAGGCAACTCCCCCTGCTTTAAAGATGACCTATGATGATCACATTGAAGCTGCTGTATCGGAGATCAAAAAACTTCTGGATACCTCGGAGCTTTCAAAACGGGGGATTGCTATAAAGCTTCTCGAAGGTGATCCTGTAGCGGCGAGAATGTTCGGAAATGACGAGATTTTCCGAATAATCGGAAGTTACAAGCAATACCATCCGGATATAGAACAAGATATAATGGTGACGAGGGCTGGACACGCCGTTATCCTCGAAGAAAAGGTTGTAGAGGTTTCACACTCGCGGAAGAGCAGGTTTTCATGGCTCGATAGACTGGTGATAAACACCACTTTAGGAGGGGCTTTTTTCAGCCTAGGTGTTTTTGTCTTCGTATTCGTGATTCTCTTTTATCTCGGAGGATGGCTTCAAGATGTTCTTGGAGCCTTTTTCGATTCTTTCCTTCAGAGTTTAGAACCATGGCTGGAAAGAACAAACGATTTGATTGGTTCACTTGTTGAGAACAGTTTAATTGGCTTTGGAGCTGGAATCAGCATAGCGGTACCGTACGTTGGAATATTTTACTTCCTGCTTGCATTGATGGAGGACACTGGCATTCTGTCGAGGTTTATAGTTTCTCTGAATAACATTATGAGGAAATTCGGAGTCCCCGGAAGGGCGATTATTCCCATGATGCTTGGACTCGGATGTACTGTTCCCGCTGTAAGGGCTACTCGGCTTTTATCGGGTTTCAAGGATAGGTTGAAAGTCGCAGCGCTATTCATAGCCATACCTTGTTCTTCACGAAATGCCATTATCTTTGGAGTCGTTGGTCATCACGCTGGAATGGCATACGCGATAGGTATCTATGTTGTCTCCATCATGGTTCTTATCATCACGGCGAGGATGCTGGGGCTTTTCATCAAGAGTAAGCCCATTCCGTTGATAGAAGAACTCCCGCCCTATAGAAGGCCTGTTTTAAAGAACCTTGTTGTGAAGGCTTGGATAAGGATGTCAGATTTTGTTTACATTGTTATACCCCTGCTCATAATAGGTGGCATGCTCTATGGTCTTCTCAGTCATTACAACCTGATAAATCCGTTCGTAAAGTTTTTTGACAACCTAACTGTGAAATGGTTAAACCTTCCAAGTGGAACTATCATCCCGATAATTTACGGTTTTCTGCAGAAAGATTTAGTTCCTGCAATGCTGAGTAATGCACTTGGTACATCAGATTTCGCCTCTATAATGACACCTCATCAGATTTTCATATTTGGGCTGGTCAGCACTCTTCAGATTCCGTGTATCATCGCTTTTGGAATGCTTGTGAGGGAATTTGGAATCAGAAGGTCTTTTCTTCTCTGGATTTTGGGATTTATCTATGGCATGTTCTGGAGCGGAATCGTGAATAAACTTTTACTTGCACTTTGATACGAATCCCTTCACGACTGCAAAACTCAATACCATTTTGCCAAATCAAGCTCTCCTTACGGTATTCCTTGATATACCAAGTGTCTTATCTGCCTTTGTCACATTACCATTATTCTGCACTGATACTTTCCGAACAAGAAGTCTTGCGCTTTTTGCTGGCACTTTCCGAAGCTCGTGGTATACCAACACAGGTAGGTTCATTTGATTGTTCCTCTCCGTGTTATTGCCTTTAAGGGTTTTAGCATGGTAATTGAATTTATTCTCCCTTGCTCTCTTAATACTATCTTTCCCTTTCTTATCTTGAAGTTTTTTCTTATTTTACACTTTTCCCTTTTGTTATCTTATACCCTCTGCCTTTTTCTATTAGATGGTTAATATTTCCATATCTATCCAGGATGGGATGATAGGTAGAGGCAGAGACGCACAAATACAAGAATTATGTTAGACGGATAATGCGCAAGATGGCGAAAAGGGTAAAAAGGTGAGAGCCAGGATTTTATTTAGTAAATGTTTGACATTTTGAG
>JAGHBG010000144.1 GCA_021161105.1 Thermotogaceae bacterium
CCTTTGTATTTTTCATTAGTAAGAATAGATACAACTGTGTTTTTTTGCCAATTTGTTGATTTGCCACTGGGCGTTTTGATATTCTGTGATTTTAGAAAGTTAGCTATCCCTGTAGGTGTTTTTCCTTCAACTAGAAACATTCGATAAATCATTCGAACAACTACTGCTTGGTCTTCATCAACTACAATTTTATCGTTCTCCTTTTTATAACCTAGAAACCTCTTATATGCAAATGATACCTTTCCTTCTTGAAATCCTACTCTTTTACCCCAAGTAACGTTTTGGCTAATAGAACGTGATTCTTCTTGGGCTATAGATGCCATGATAGTAAGTATCAACTCGCTCTTTGGATCAAGTGTCCAAAGGTTTTCCTTCTCAAAAAAAACTTCAACACCCTTTGATTTTAGCTTTCTTACATAGGAAATAGTATCTAATGTATTACGAGCAAACCTTGATATAGATTTAGTGATAATAAGATTAATCTTACCTGATAGTGCATCTTTAATCATTTGGTTGAACTCAGTTCGTCTTTTAGTGCTAGTTCCTGATATTCCTTCATCCGCATAAACTTTTGTGTATTCCCAGTCAGGTTTTTCTTGAATGTACTTTTTATAGAAGTTTACTTGAGCTTCATAACTTGTATATTGTTCATCTGAGTTAGTTGATACTCTTGCATACGCGGCTACTTTCTTTACATGGTTAATATGTAATGGCATTTGTGTAATAGGATTAATCGTTGAGGGTATTACAGTTACTTTAGGCATGTTGAATACCTCCTTTATGTTGTTTCAGCGCTCTTTGTCTTGCTTGCTCTCTCATTTTAGGTGTCCAGCTTTCTTTTCTAGACTTTGCTTCCCAGATATACTCTTTTGTGGAACCATTCTTCAAATTGAATATAAGTCGTTTTCTTGGCATTATATTTATGGATTCTACTTTAGATAGGAAATACTCTTTATCAAACTCTTCCATATCTAAAATATGATTAGATGCTTCAATGATATATCATTAGTGACCTGTTTTGAATAACAAGCATCTTTACCTCTTTTTTCTGCATAGGAACATTTCCAAATTTCATTATATCGTGTCTTTTTATGTTTATATCGTTTTCCACAAACACCACATATAAGCATACCTGAGAACGCATATCTTTTAGTTGGTCCAGACTTAATCTTACTTAAATGTTGTCGTCTTATCTTTTGTGCTTTTTGAAAAGTTTCTAATGAAATAATCGGCTCATGGTTATCCTTAATTAAATACTGATCAAACTCTCCTTTGTTTGGTCTTTTTCTTTTCGTTAAATGATTTTCTCGAAATGTTTTTTGTAATAACAGATCGCCAGTGTAATTATAGTTTTCAAGAACATTCTTAATTGTTGACCAGTACCATCTTTTTCCCATATATGGTTTGACACCTTTACTTTCAAGAATCTTGCAAATGGTTTGATCACCACTACCATTAATATAAAGTTGGTAAATTAGTCTTACTATCTCTGCTTCTTCTGGTACAAGTATCAGTTTCTTATTTTCAAGTTTATATCCTAAGCAGGACTTTCCACCCCACATAATGCCTTGTTCAAAATTTTTCTTTATTCTCCATTTCATATTCTCAGAAACACTTCTTGATTCCTCTTGTGCAAATGTAGCTAGGAATGTTAAAATCATCTCCCCTTCACCACTAATAGAATGAATGTTTTGCTCTTCAAAAAACACATCAACATTAAGTGAATCTAACTCTCGAATAGTTTCAAGCAAAGTCATAGTGTTGCGAGCGAATCTTGAGATGGACTTAGTAATAATCATATCAATTTTACCTGCTCTACAATCGTTGATTAACTGTTGAAACTCCTCTCTATTATCTTTAGTTCCAGTCAATGCTTCATCATTATATACCCCTACAAATTGCCATTCATTGTTATCTTGTATAAATTTCTTATAGTGGTTAACTTGTGAGGCTAGAGAATGTAGCATAGCATCTTTACCACTTGATACTCTTGCATAAGCTGCTACTCTAGTCTTCTTTGCTAACTTGGGTAATGCTTCGAGTTTGGTTATTGTCTTTTCTTTCATTATTTACCTCCTCATTTGATACACTATATATCACTCTTTTAGGGGGTTTAGTCAAGTTGTTATTCCGATAAAGATTACCTATTTTGATACAATATTTATCTGCTAAAAAAGACTCTGCTTTTAAGAATTCTGCTTTAGTAATAATTCCATGTTCAAGCATCGATTTTATTGGTCCAATCGACAAGTAATATTTCTCTAAATTAGATCGCTTCATGTTTATTTGATCCTTTTCTTTGTTTGTTCCACCATTGCCACCTGCATTTATCTGAACAGAAAGTTTTTCTCTTTTTACCTTTTACCGATTTCATTTCCAAACCACAATTTTTGCATATTCCAATTAAAGCTTCTTGTTCATATTTTTGGCAGATATAGCGGACAGCTTCTGGTTTCATTGATAGTTCATTTGCAATCCTTTTATAACCGTAACCTAATTGTCTTAATTCATTTATTTTCTTATTTATATC
>JAGHBG010000170.1 GCA_021161105.1 Thermotogaceae bacterium
GGGGATCAACATGTACATGAAAATGTTAAGAATTTTGTATTAGATCATATAAGAAGTCTCTTTCAAGAATCCGATAGGTTTTTTGTTGAACCTGAGTACGGGGTTGAAAACAAAAGAATCGATATTGCATTTAGAAATCTTGCTTTTATTGGTGAAGTGGAACCTTCCAAAGTTCTTGCAGAAACACAAGGAAAAGAGCAGCTTCAGGACTATGCTAAATTAGCTCTTAAAATAACTCAATTTCCAAATATAATAGGAGCTCTTTTCTGGCCCAAGGATGTTGTTGAGGGAAAAGACTGGGAAGTGGATATCTATGAATATTCTTTAGATAAGACTGGAGAGTTAATAGAAAAAGATTTGGGTTCAGGAAGAGAGTTGTTAGATCATATTGTGTCTTCTATTTTGTCAGATCACCTTAAAGAGCGTCTTAAACTGACCTCAGAAAATTTTCTCTACTTATTTTTGCCAATCAAAAATGGTTTCTTTGAGCAAATAATGAAAATATATCGTAATCATAAACAAGATGAAAAGCTTGCAACTACAATGAAAGCATATAAAAATATAATGGCTATTATTCGTGGTAATAATCCAAACGAAAGCGAGATAGAAAGGATGTTCGTAACACACACAATCATACAGGTTATTATTAATAGCATTCTCTCTTACATTTTTAGTGACAATTTTCAAGGAATTAACGTTTTAACGGGTAAACACAAAAAATTTCTAATATCTCTTCCTTTTCTTGAATGGCTTTATGAATTATATGAGAGAGGTTTGCTAAATGATGAAGAAAAACAGATTCTCTCAAAACTTTCCTATGAACTCCAACAGCGAATTCTTACACTTAACTGGGATGAAAAAACAAGTGATATTTTCAGACTTCTTTACGAAGAATTTCTTTCACCAGAAGACCGAAGAGCGTTTGGTGAATATTATACTCCTCTTTGGCTGGTCAATTTTATGTTTGATGAGATAGGGAGTGTTAAGGATAAAGTAATTGTAGATCCATTCTGTGGTTCCGGCACTTTTCTTGATGAAGCCTTTCGAAGAAAAATAGAAGAAGGGGATGAACCTGAAAAAGCTATTAAAGATGTGATTGGTTTTGATATAAATCCTATAGCTGTTATGCTTGCAAGAGCTGAGCTTTTGCTCAGTTATAAGATGTTTTCGGATTCAGAGGAAATAATCTCACCTCTTGTTTTCCATGCTAATAGTCTGGAAGTTTTTACTGATGAAGCATCTCTCTTTTACCTAGAAACCACAAGTAAAAAGAAGCCAGTATTCCTTTATCAAGTAGAAGAGCTCCCAAAATGTATAGACTTTTCAAAGATGATGAAGATAAACCCAGAAGACATATCTCACCTTCCTGCGTTTGAAAGTGTTTTAAATTTTGTTATGAAAAAACTCGAAGAACTGATAAGAAAAGGAAATAAATCGCTGGATAATGTTGGAGAAATCATCGATCACTATCTTGGAAGAGAAGATACAAGGAAATTTAGAGAAGCTTTGATAGATGATAAGTTATTTGCTTTGATCGAAAAGTACGGCGATGGTGTTTGGGCTACGTCAATAAGTTCATTTTTTGCAGTTCAATTGCTAAAACTGGGTAATTCAGAGAATATAGATATTGCTATATCAAATCCTCCTTGGATTCATCTTTCAGAAGTAAAAGAAGACTATGGGGACAGTATTAGGAAAATAGCATTAGAAATGTTGAAAGATCTAAACTTCAGAAATCAAATAATCAATGCTGGAAATATAGCCAGTGTTTTCTTAAAGGGTTTTGTAGGCAAAAGCAAAACAACTTTTTTTGTTCTACCAGCTAGCGTTACATTTGATAACACAATTCACGACCCTGGAAAAGTATTAACCTTAAAAGCTATAGAAGAGGCTCCACATAGAATTTACTGGATAGATTATGACGTTTTTGAACATGGAGAAAAAACTTGTTTAGTGCTTGTAGGACTTGAGGCAGCAAAAGGGAAAGTTGCAAAAGTAAATGTCCAAGGCAGTATTAATAAAGCCACAAGGAAGGGAAACTTAGAAAGGCAAGTACTTGATACTACCTTTGGAGATAGTGTAAAAAAAGTTCTAGAATATTTTGTATATACTGAAAACGTGGATGAACTCGCCAAACAGCTAAAAGTTAACAGGATATATAAACAAGGAAATTATATCAGGGGATTATTTGGAGGAGAAAAAAAGAAAGGAAAAACTCGATATGCTGGGCTTGTTATTAAAGAGATGCACAATAGATTTCCAGTTCTAATTAAACTTGTAAATACAAACGGCTTCATACAACTATACGAAACTGAATATATAAAAAATTTGCTCTATATGTCAAATGTGCTCCCATTCTATTTAGAACCTATAAAAGCTATTCTTTCTGATGAAGGTAAAGATGATCTAAAACAGTTTCTAAGGGAGCTTATGATAAGAGCAGATCATAATGATAAAAAGAAATTACAAGCTCTCATTAATGAGGTTCAACAAGGTCAAATCAAGTTTATGGACCCAGAAAAATGGTATGTAGTTTATCGAGGCCAAAGAACGTTTGCTGCTGCGGCTATGAAAGGTAAAAAAAATACCGTTATAGAGTCTCATTTAACATATATGGAGGTGTTGGATGAAACAATTGCTTATTATTACGCAGCCGTATTGAATTATCTTGTAAGTAAAACACAAAAGGGTTTCATTAGAAATCAATTTGCAAGACCTTTATACGCAATTTTGAAGGCTCAATTACAGTGGGAAGGAGAAGAATGGCAGAAAGTAGTTACTCAGTTTTTTAAAGATTTACACAATAAGGTAAAAGATGTGTATAAAGACATTTCATCGAATAAGGTGAATGCTTATATTAAGCAGCTTGAAAAGTTTTATGAATGGAGACAACTGGTCGAAATTTTTGATAGTCA
>JAGHBG010000190.1 GCA_021161105.1 Thermotogaceae bacterium
CATCGTTTGTAAGATGAAAGTATGCCAAAGACACCATTTTTTCTGTGGATTTTGATATAGCTGCCAAGACTATTCCTGCTTGAGCAATGCTGGAATACGCAAGGGTTTTGAGCAGGTTTTTCTGGTAAAGTGCTGCGAGCTCTCCAGCTACGATGGTTATAAGAGCAAGTATGTAAAGCACATCAAGGCTGTATCCTCCAAACACTGTAAGGAAGAGTCTTCCCATCATGTAAAGTGCTGCAAAGGAAACGGCTGTTGCCATAACGAGTGGGGAAAGATCGTTTCCACCGTAAACTCCAGAAACCCATCCGTTTAGTGGAAAGAGTTTTGCCTCAACGCCAAGACCAACGAGATAAAGGATAGTTATAACAACTATGGCCTTTTCAGAAATAGCAAAATAGGAAGCATGAGCCATGTTCAAGCTTCCAACCTGTGTGTAGGTGAATATCGTTGCAAGAAGGTACATTGAACCAGCTATTCCACCAAGTATGAGGTATTTAAAAGCGTTGTAATAGTTACCCCTCTTTGAAGCGAGGATAACACCTGTTGCTGTGAGAATCTCAAGGAATACGAAGGAATTGAAAAGATCCCCTGTGAGGATGAATCCATTAACAGCTGCAAGCATAACCATCAAAACCGTTGAATATTTTCCAACGGTTTCCTTGAAAAGCGCAATGAGGAAAAATACGATGTTTGCTATCAAAACAGCATAGTAACTTGCGTCATCTAAAACGAGGTTTATACCAAATGGCGGTTTCCATCCACCAAGAACATGAACGGATGGAACAGATGTTTTAAGCAAAAGAGCGATAATAAGGTTAACAACCGTAGAAATTACCAAAAGAGGATATGAAAAACTCTTTTTAATCGCTGCGAGGAATGCGAATATCAAAGGGAGAACGATAAGCAGCACCATCATTCTCCCACTCCTTTCATGTTTTCTACATCTATACTTTCATGTTTCTCGTTAACTTTAACAAGGAGCGAGGCACCAAGAGCCAATACTCCCACGCCTATAACGATTGCTGTAAGGACAAGTGCCTGTGGGAGTGGATCAACAAAAACACCTTCCATGAACTCAGGAACAGCTTTTGAATAAATAGGCGCTTTTCCATTGTCCACATAACCAACAGCTATTATGAAGATATTTACAGCCGTATCGATTATAGAAAGAGAAATAAGCTGTTTAAAAAGATTCTTTTGCGTCAAAAGACCGTATACCCCAATTCCTATCAAAATCGCGGAAATCCAGAATACCATGTTCATCCCTCCTTCTCGGAGTGAAGATCCGTGACGAGTCCAGAAAGTTCAGCTCCTACCTTAAGACCTATTGCAATATATACAAGAGGAACTATACCTGCACTCACAAGGTTTCCTACAACTCCGTTTGGCAGGAAGTTGTAAAGGAAGTATCCTCCTATTGCAAGTCCCAAAAGACCAATTATCACATAAGCTCCTCCCATGCTGCCTTCAAGAACACCCGTGGATGCTTTGGAAAGGAAGAACTTCTCATCGGAAAGGTATAGAAGAAGCGATGCCATCGCTATTATCGTTCCTCCAGGAAATCCTCCACCTGGCGTGAGGTGCCCATGAACAAATATGTAAGCACCGAACATTATTATAAGGGGAACTAAAATACCCGTGCTCGTTCTAAGAACGAAATTAGCCTCTCTTCCATATCGCTTTCTTCTGCTACCACCGAGTATAAGACCAACTCCAAGAGCTGCTGTGAAAAGAACTGTAACCTCACCAAGGGTATCGAAAGACCTGTAATTAACGACTATTGATGTAACAACATTGGCGCTTCCTTCTTCTTTAGCTTTCTTACCATAAATTTCTTTCGCAGGTTGCCTGTGAATAGCTTTGCCTTCCATCCAAGCCTTTGCATTTTGAGCGTTAACGCTTTTGCTCAGGAAGGCATCGGAAACCCGCTCCTTAAGATCGACTTTACCGTAGCCTGGGACGGTAGAAATGAAGGAGATGAGCATGTAAACAAGAGCTGCTGCTATAAGTATTGCATATAGTCTTCTCATTGCTCATCACCACCTTTCATTTTGAAGAGAGAAACCAAGAAAACTGCCGTAACAAGGCCAGCTCCAACGGAAGCTTCCGTTATAGCAACATCGGGTGCTCTCATTGCTATGAATAGAAAAACGGAAACCAAGCTAACGACCGACATAGCTATAACTGCATCTAAAATCTTCTTCGCTTCAACTGCGAAGACTGCTGCTACTATCATCATCGCACCCGCTAATATGATAAGGTAGTTCATCATTTTTCCTCACCACCTTCAAACTCATCAACCTTCGTTATTGGAGCAGGTTTTACTCCGGCAAAGTAAGAGGCTCTGGCGAGAGTAGAACTTCCAACAGGGTTTGTAAGTGCAACGAAGGCGATGATTATCAAAGCCTTAATTAAAAATGGTGGATAATAAATTCCAACACCAAGAACTGTTGAGAATGTCCCAAGGGTTGTTGCTTTAGTTCCAGCCTGAAGCCTGTTGTATACATCGGGCATTCTTATCATTCCAAGCCCACCAAGGAAATAGAAAAATCCGCCAATTATCATTAAAATTCCACCAAGCACTTCATTCCACATCATTTTCTCCCCTCCAAATAACGGGAGATTACCACCGTTTCAAGGTAAGAAAGAAGTCCATAAACAAGTGCTATATCGAGGTAGATACCTCTTTTTAAGATTAGAGCTATAACTGTAATAGTCCCTATTAACATTACATTCATGGTATCAAGAGCTGCCACCCTATCGGAAGAGGTTGGCCCAAGAAGGATCCTGATGAAAGATAAAACAACGCCTATTCCAACCAGCACAAAGAATGTTTCTATCATTCGAACACCCCCTTGAGGATTCTTTCAAACCTTGCTGAGATGGCCTCTTCCTTTTTATCCATGGTCTTTACATCGATCCAGTGAATATAAAGATGATCGTCTTTGCCATCCAGGGTTAAAGTTCCGGGGGTAAGTGTTATGGAATTGGCAAGAAATAACCTGGATACTTCTGACTCCAGATCAGTTTTAACTTTAACAAAACCCGGATTAAGAGGAAGCTTCGGGTTAAGAACTCTTGCAGCTACATCAATATTAGCTTTAACCATTTCAACTATAAAAACCGGTAAATAAATAACAATGAATTTAAAAAGCCTTACGAGTAATTTTCTATCAAACTTTATCCTGTGATAATTCCTAAAAACACTCGCAACGGCTATGGAAACCAATATCCCTACGACGAGTTCTTGATAGGAAAACCCCGTCAAAAATAGCCATAGCACAAGACTAGCAATGAAGACACTCATCCCATTCACCTCCTTTGGTTTTATATACTAACATATGCCGGGTATATACTACCACATGCAAGCGCTTTTTTTAAACACAATATAATTATTTCACATATCAGATGTATTAAAGCCTATTGTTACCCGTAAATTCTCAAAGGGTTCTTCAGGACTTTAGAGAGAGTTCGAACATGATTTGTGAATTTTTTATAAATATCAACGCTCAGTTATAATTTGACAAAATAAAGCACGATAAAATAAAACATCGCTGAAAAGGTTTATTTGCTTTCAAAACCAGATTTTTTATACCTGTTGACCTTTTGTCAAAGTATGAAAAAAGCTACAACTGAGGTCAATAGAAAAAACGATCTTATTCCACAGCCAGATTACTTGCTACAAATTGTACTGTGTACCTGTATGTTCCTCTTTCCCACATCTATCATCAGTTTTAAAGAGCGATTTAAAGAGCGACTTAAAAAGCGCCCGGCAAATCACTCTATAACAAAACATCGCAGCAACACAAATTATCGCATAACCACACTTCTATTAACTGATTTTTTAAACAAAGAAAGAAAAAACCTTGTTGAATATGACCATTCCAAGTAACGCAAAAGGATATGTGGCTGCATATCCTGTAATAACTTTCTCGCTTTTCGCCACATCGATAGCAGCGCCAAGGCCCGGAGTGCTTGTCATTCCCCCTGTAATCGCCCCTAGCAAAATAACCCAATCTAATTTGAAAACATATCGCCCAACAAGGTAGCCCACCAGAATTGAAATCACCGCTACAGCAAACGATATAACCATTAAATATAAACTGTATTTGTCAAAATTTGTTACCACGCTATATCCTGATCTTAAACCAATAGACGACAAAAACATCACAAGTCCTATATTTTGTATAGATTTTAATATGTGCTTATCAAAATCAAATTTTATTTTCCCGATCCTTTCAAATGAACCGAAAAACAAAGTGCTTAAAAGTATTCCTCCTGTCTTTCCAAGTTTTAAAGTCGCAAATTTTAAATTGATATTTATCTCCCCTATCAAAATTCCTATAGCTACAAGCAAAGCGTATGCAAGGACATTAAAACTTCCATTTTCTAAGTTATGCGCCCCTTCTTTAGAATCCATATCGCAAGCAACATTATTCCCTCTTTTAAACAGCACCGAAAGGATATGCATTCCAAAGATAACCGCAAGAACTCCCGGAATATAGCCAACTGTATAGCCGTAAATTATTTCAGAAGGCTTATCAATGCTTTCAAGGGCGCTGGCCAGCCCCGGCGAGCTTGTCAAACTACCCGAAAAAACTCCAACAAGATTGTACTTATCCAGATCTGTCAGCATTAAAAACAGAAATGTTACCAAAAACCCGACAAATGTTACTAAAAACCCCAGTATGGCGTATTTATATCCGGCTTTTTTAAATGTCCTTTTAATATCCTTTGACGCAATTAATCCAATAGACGAGACAAAAAGAATTAAGGAGAAATTAAAAAACACGTTAAAGGTGCTTCGAAATTGCAAAATATCTTCTTCCGACCTTAAAAAATTTGGAAATAGCCAACCTATAAAAAGACCGAAGAAAAGCGCTCCAGAAGCCCCAAGCCTGAAATCTTTAATCTTAATTTTCCCTAGCAATATCCCCAACACCATAGAAGCAAACAATAAAAAATAAGGATTTATCATTTTAGCCTCCCCAAAGTTTATTAACGCTTATCTAATGTCTCTATTACTTTACATACCGATTTAATATTCCAACCAACACAATCAGCAAAAATTCGTCTTACTCAAGAAAAATTCCCAACATCTTTATTCTATTATTCTATTATAACCGCATCTTATGTCATACATCCAATAGTGGGTACAACTGGTCACCATGATAATGTTTCATTCACCAAACACATTTACATACAAACAATAAGCTTGAAGAAGCTCATTTTATATTGCGAAATTTATGATTAAACCTGATTGTGCGGAGAATAAGAAACTTTTAAATAATTTTGATTTTTCTGAGTTGCTTGTTGTATATTAATAGATGAGTAATGTTTGTTATGTGAAATTAGCATTTAGCCAATCAAAAGAGTCAAATCTGCTCATAATGATCTAAAAC
>JAGHBG010000243.1 GCA_021161105.1 Thermotogaceae bacterium
ACAACAACAAATATGGTATAATATTGTTTGGTGATACAAAGATGCTTATAGCTTTTAATTGTTCCAGCTTTTATGGTCTTTGGAAATTTGTTTATTCATTAGAGGAACACTGCTCCGCATGCATAATTGGGTTGTCTAAATACAGAAAGAAATTAGAAGCGGAGAGCAGGCTCTTTACGGGCTTGTTCTCCGCTTTTTCTTTGTACGTATCTTATTAAATGGAGGGGATACAGTGAAGGTAATGGAACTTGCAAAAAAATTCAGAGTTTCAAGGCATAGAATTTACGAAATAGTCTATAAACTCGAAACACTTAAAGGCATTGAAGTCAAAAGAAATGGAAGAAATTTGCAACTTACGGATGATCTGATTCAACAAATTGAGGAATACTTAGAGCAGAGAAAAAAGGGGGGCAAACCATGCTGTTCACACAACAAGAAAGGAGCAGGCCACCAGCCCGCTCCACACAAACAACTAAAGAACTCCAGCAATCATTAAAAAACTTACCACACGAGTTGAAGAATGGCAAGCGTTTTTATGTTAGTTTCACTCGCGAACCTGATTGGGGAAGCCTTCCAAAAGATTTAAGGGAAAAAATTCAACCGCTTTGGGCATCCAAAAAAATTAGGCCGAAACAACCATTAACAACCAACTTTGAACCAGCTCAATGGAAAAGAAATCCAAAACCTTATACTTTCGATGAAGCTCTACAAGTAATTAAACAATATCCTGAACTACCTTTAACTGTTGGAATTTCGCTGAGAGAAGAAGATAACCTCACAGTTATTGACTTAGATAGTGTTTTAACAATTTACGGTGAGAATGCTGGAACCCCTAAGCTTACACCTGAAGAGGTTAACTGGATCATTTCAACCGCTGACAGCTATACAGAAATCAGCTCCAGCGGATTTGGTTTACATATCTTTGTCAAAGCTGATTATCCAGGAAATACGGGCTCTCCTTTCGAAATGGCTGGAAGGGATAAATACATTGTTCTAACTGGAAACATTTGGGAGAACAGAAAAGAAATCAAACCCAACCAAAAAGCTATTGATGAAATCCACAAGAGATTTTTCGTGAAAAACAAAAACAACCACTTCAAAGAATCGAAGCACTTTCATAACGAAAGCAATAAAGGCAATCACTTTCATAGTGAAAGTAAGCAACCACAAGACACAGCAAAGAAAAAAGAAAATCACTACGGCTTTGACTTCGATTATCGAAGTGAAAAACGCATCCAATCAACTACTACAACAAAAGAAGACCAAGGATTACCTACAACTAAACTTATAAGTATAGTTGTAGGTAATAACGTTTTGCTCTTTAATGATTTTTATGATCTTTTCTCTCTACGTTTTTGGAAGATTTTTTATACAGAGCTTTTTAATGCTTGGTATGATAAGAATCTTCCATCGGTTGATTTGAGGAAGAACCTTTTAAGTGTAATGCGTCAAGAGGATCATCCAAGTTTTTGGTTGGTTGAAAATAAACATGGTGAGGTTGTGGCGTTTGACTTTGCAGTTTCTAATATACCGTTCAGAATACAAGAGGTTTATCACGCATTTAAGACTGGAAAGTTAATACATTTGAATAATGATGAACTCGCAGAATGGACTTGGCGGTTGATGGAAGATTTTAATGTTTGGTTCAAAGACGCTTGGGATTACAAGGAAAAGGTTGATAAGTTTTTGGCAAGTATTGAGGCACCACCAAATTTCATGAAAGTTTTTACCGTGATAGCAGAGCATTTAAAAACATTTGCAAGGTTTAACCGTCAGGATATCCTCACGGCAAGAAGGCTGGCTGAACTTACAGGTGTTGATTATAAATTCACTAATAAAGCGTTGAATGTTCTTGTAGCTTGTGGGCTCGTTGTGAAGACCAAATCCAAAGACTTACCAACAGGAAAAACCTACCTATTGAAGCCTGTTAAAGATTTTGATTTATCAAGAGCGTTGGAAATCTTTAAGAAGATAACAGAACACCTGAAAGGGCGTGGCGGGCTGAATAAATTCTCACGCAAGACTATTCAAGAGATCGGTATGGTAGAAAAGATCGGAGAAATATTCAAAGCTGAAAAAATTGAGTTTAAGGAGAGTGGGGAGAGTGAAACTGCGTTTCAGTCTATTAAAAAAGAAATTCCTGTTGGAGATACTCAACCCACAGGGGGAGGTAACCATGAAAACGGAGCTCGAATTATCACAAGTCCAGGAGATAGTCAGGGGGTTGGAAGACCTAATAGCAGTTTTCAAGGAGTGGAATTTGGAACGCAACCAGCAGGAGACCAACGAAAACCTGTTAATAGAGGAATTACAGAATTACACAAAAAGAAAGCGTTCTACATAGATTATTTTGATTTGAAGGTAATCATCGCTCAATCAGGAACTGAAAGTCATAAGTTTCTAATGGATAAAGACTATCGGTTTATAGAGCTATTCGATAACGAAGGAATCGGTAAATGGGTCATTTTCTTACTGACCAACGAACAATTCGAAACTATTAAAACAGAATTTGATTTTTCAAAAGTCGGTGAAAATGCAAAAAGGCTCTTTAGAGAGATTTATGATGTTGATTTGGACGCTTGGGTTGAGACTAATGAGCTGGCAACGGTTAAAAGATAAGTAAGGAGGCGTTCAGATGATAACACTACCAAAGAACAGCCGTGAGGTTATAAGAATATCGGTGGATAAATACGCTGGAAAGGATATAATAAACATCCGAGTTTTTTATGATCCTGGAACAGGAGAATAC
>JAGHBG010000073.1 GCA_021161105.1 Thermotogaceae bacterium
ACACTTTACTGATCATCAACAAATAATTCTTTTGAATTTTTTCGTTTTTCCCTATATAATCCACTATGTTGGAAGGAGCCTGAGATCAGGAGGTGATAAAGGGTGAAGCTTTTGACCTTCAAAGGTGGGGTGCATCCACCGGAAAAGAAGGAACTTGCCAAAGATAAGCAAATTAAGAGGTTTGATCTTCCCGATACTGTTTATGTTTACATGGCAAATCATGCAGGAGCACCCGCTAAGGTTGTTGTGGAAAAAGAGCAAGAAGTAAAAACTGGTCAGGTTATAGGAGAACCAGCAGGTTTCATTTCCGCTTATGTTCATTCTCCTGTTACTGGAAAGGTAATAGACATTAAAAAAATGCTTCATCCCATCGTTGGGAAGCCGGTTGACACAGTTATCATTCAAAGAACAGGGGATGATGAGTGGAAACTTTTAGAAGGATACGGAAGTTACGAAGACAAATCTCCAGAGGAACTTGTTGATCTTGTAAAGAGAGCTGGAATCGTCGGTATGGGTGGAGCTATGTTTCCAACCCATGTTAAGCTCTCACCACCTCCGGGCAAAAAGGTGGATACCCTCATAATCAACGGAGCAGAGTGTGAACCATATTTAACCACAGACTACAGGATGATGCTTGAAAGAGCCGAAGATCTCCTTTTAGGAATAAAGATTATAAAGAAAATTCTTGATGTTCAAAGGATGTTTGTCGGTGTTGAAAATAACAAAATGGATGCTATAAAGCACCTGCAAAAGGTCTTTTCCGGTGAGCCGATAGAAGTAGTGCCACTAAAGACGAAATACCCACAGGGTTCAGAAAAACAGCTTATATACGCTATTACGGGAAGAACTGTCCCAAGAGGAGGCTTGCCTCTTGATGTTGGCGTTGTTGTACAGAATGTGGGAACTGCCATTGCCATAAAAGAAGCTGTTATAGATGGCAAACCTCTTGTGGAAAGAGGATTAACTGTTACAGGAGAAGCTGTTAAAAATCCGGGAAATTACATTGTCAGGATAGGCACACCAGCAAAACTCATTCTTGATAAAGCAGGTCTTGATGAGAATGTGGATAGAGTTCTATTCGGCGGTCCCATGATGGGAATTGCTGTAAGAGACATAAACACACCGGTGATGAAAGGAACCAGTGGAATAACTGCTCTTCTTCCAGAGCAGACCCAGATCAAGATGTCAAAACCATGTATAAGGTGTGCAAAGTGTGTCGAGGTTTGTCCAATGAACCTTCAACCGTATCTTCTTTATCATCTTGTTCTTAAGAAGAGGTACGATGAAGCCGTTGAGATTGGTCTTATGGATTGTATTGAATGCGGAAGCTGCTCTTTTATCTGTCCAAGTAAGATAGAACATGTAAGGCAGATAAAACTCGGAAAGACTGTATACAAAGCCCTGAGGGGGGCGAAAAAATGATCAGATTAAAGACCGGAAATTCACCCCATGTTAGAACTCAAGACACAGTAAGAGCTGTTATGAGAGATGTCATTATAGGGCTTATCCCTGCTACAATAGCCGCCACCATTTTCTTTGGCTGGTATGCGCTCTTTTTGATTGTTCTTGGCGCTGTAGCGGGAGAACTCATAGAATTCTGGATTATGAGGGTGATAAGAAAACAAAAGGACTTTGTATGGGACGGAAGTGCAGCCGTAACAGGAGTGCTTCTTGCTATGAATGTAGGTCTTGGAACACCGTGGTGGGTATTTCTTATAGGTCTTTTCTTTGCACTTGTCGTTGCAAAACATGCCTTTGGTGGGATTGGCCAAAATATCTTCAATCCTGCACTTGCAGGTAGAGCGTTCCTTTTGATATCCTTCCCTACTTATATGACCGGAAAAGTATTCCTTCTTCCAGATGCAACAACTTCTGCAACTCCTCTTACACTATTCGGAGACAGCGGTCATAATATACAGGCTGTGTGGGATGCTGGCATTACCTACTGGGACCTCTTTGCTGGCCATGTTGGGGGAACTCTGGGAGAGACAAGCGCTTTGGCGCTCTTGATAGGTTTTGCTTATCTTGTTTGGAGAAAAAGGATAAAGCTCATGGTTCCGATTTCCTATATAGCAACTACATTTATCTTTGCCCTTATAGGCTGGGCTATAAATCCAAATCTTGGAGATCCGCTCTTTCATATACTCTCCGGGGGTCTTATGCTTGGAGCCCTGTTCATGGCAACTGATATGGTTACATCCCCAATGACTCCAAAAGGGCAGCTTATCTTTGGGTTTGGTGCGGGTGCTCTTACATACATAATCAGGCTCTTTGGCGCATATCCTGAAGGTGTTTCCTTCTCGATACTCATAATGAATGGTCTTGTTCCGCTCATTGATAAATACACTCAACCCCGTATATTCGGGGAGGTGAAAGAATGAAAGACATACTTAAAAACGGTCTAATTCTTATGATCTATGCCATAGTAGCCGCTGCGGTGTTGGGATTTGTGTATACCTCAACGAAAGATGCTATTAAAGATGCAGATAATTTGGCAAAATTCCAGGCTATGAAAGATGTTTTAACGGATTACGAAACTGGGAAATTAATGGTGGATGAAAGTTTGATAAAAAATAAGCTTGATAATAGCGAAGAAGAAACAGCAGTTGAAAGAACCTGCGGAAACATTAATGGGAAAGTGATACTTCCTTACTATGAATTTGATGTAGACGGGAAAAAGGTTTTCGTTCTCGTTGGAGCGGCTCCAGGTTTTGGTGGAGATGTCAAGGTTATGGCTTCATTTATAGTGGGAAAAAACGGAGTTTATCTTCACTCAATAAGGGTGTTGGATGCGTCGCAGGAAACCCCCGGCCTTGGTGCTAAGATAATGGAGGAAGGACCACAAAAAAGATTCTCCAATATTCCACAGTCAGGGCTTGAAAAGGGAGTAGTTGTCGACAAAGACGCAAAGAACAGAAGTGTAAAGAACAAAGATAACGGTGTAGTTAAAACGAGCGACATAATGACAGGCGCAACTATAACACCAAGAGCCGTTGCAAACGCTATAAACATCATGTACTCCTACCTCAAAGAAGTCATTCTGGGGGGTGAAAAGTGATGAAAAAGAATGAAAACATGGCCTGGTACACATTTAAGAAGGGAATAACATCAGAAAACCCCACTTATGTTCAGGCGCTTGGAATGTGTCCAACTTTAGCCGTTACAACGGCGGCTATAAATGGTCTTGGGATGGGGCTCGCAGTTACCGTTGTTTTAGCGCTTTCTAATATAATCATCTCTCTCATAAGAAAAGCAGTTCCAAAGGACATAAGAATTCCTATATTCATCACGGTTATTGCGACCTTCGTTACAATGATAGACCTTCTCATGCACGCTTATACTTACGATCTCTGGAAATCTTTGGGAATATTCATCCCGCTTATAGTCGTTAACTGTATCATTCTTGGAAGGGCTGAAGCTTTTGCATCGAAAAACCCTGTTCATTACGCAGCCCTTGACGGCCTTGGAATGGGAATTGGATTTACACTCTCGCTTTTCCTCCTTGGCTCCATAAGAGAAATTCTTGGAAATGGAAGCTGGATGGGAATTCACCTCTGGAATTTTAAAATGTTCATGTTCATACTTCCACCCGGTGCTTTCATCACACTCGGGTTTTTAGCAGCGTTCTTTAACTACCTTAAGATAAAGAAAGAAGAGGCAGAAAAAGCGAGAGCAAAAGCGGCAAAACAAGCTCAAGCTCAGAAGGCATGAGGGGGTGTGAATGATGGAACTGGTGCTTATAATTATATCTGCGATGTTTGTTAATAACTTTGTTTTCTCAAGGTTTTTGGGAATATGTCCGTATCTTGGTGTTTCCAAGAAGATGGATTCTGCCGTTGGTATGGGAATGGCAGTTATATTTGTAATGACGGTCTCTGCAGCAATCGCCTGGTTTTTAGATAAACTCCTAATAAATCTTGGGCTTGAATTTTTAAGAACAATTGTTTTCATTCTTGTTATTGCATCTTTTGTACAGTTTATTGAGCTTTTCATAAAGAAGAACAATCCTAACCTTTACGATTCTCTGGGAATATATCTTCCACTTATAACAACAAACTGTGCAATACTGGGACTTGTTGTTCTTAACTCAATGCTGAAACTTAACTTTCTCGAAGCAGTTTTCCATGCTCTTGGTGCCAGCACAGGCTTTGCAATGGCTCTCATAATCTTTGCTGCGGTAAGAGAAAGGCTGGACCTTTACGAGATACCAAAACCATTCCAGGATCTTTCGATAGCCCTTGTCACAGCTGGGCTTCTTTCAATGGCTTTCATGGGATTCCAGGGAATAGTGAAGTGAGGTGAGAATATGGGGGTTGTAACAAGCGCTGTTATCTTAATGGGAATACTTGGCTTCGGCTTTGGAGTTTTCCTCGCCTACGCTGCTAAAGTATTCTATGTAAAGGAAGACCCAAGGGTTGAGCTTGTAGCAAAAGTTCTCCCTGGTGCAAATTGTGGTATGTGCGGTTACCCGGGGTGTGACGCCTACGCAAGGGCAATAGTTAAAAAAGGAGAAAATCCTGGCAGATGCGTTCCCGGAAAGCCGATGGGTGTTGAAGTAAAAATAAGAGAGATTTTGAAATTGTCTCCCGAAGAAGCGGAAAAAAGATTACAGGGAGATTAAAAACAGGAAAAACAAGCCCCCACTCTCGTATGGGGGCTTTTTTACGTTACGTCCTTCCGTTTTCCTTACGATAAATTTGGTTGAAAGTCCAGGCAGTGGGACAGAGCTTATGGAGGAGGCGAGAAATTGGAGGATGATTTATGGACAACTAAAGCAAATTTTTGAAGGAAGGATCAAATCATCTCTACCTTTGTTTTTGCACAGTTAGCGGGAAAATCCCTCACAATTGGTGGATGCAGCTATGCGGCGTATGCCTTAAAGGGTAGCTATCTGGAACCAGATCCGGGGTGTAATTTTAAGTCTTGCCCTGGGGAGGGCGGAGAATGAAAGGTAAATACAGGTGCTATAAGCAAATATTTGCGAAATACTGGAAGATAGAAAGCCTGGCGTTTCTCGTTGGCAGTGTTTCTCTTTTTACAGAAGCATATTTACCATACATGCTGAAAGTTATTGTAGACGCATTGACAAATAAAAATTTTGAGGTAGTGAAAAACCAGGTCATTATTTACGCAATTTTGACGGCTGCTGGTCTTGTATCACTTTACCTGGAAAACATAATATTCAAAATCGCCGGATACAAAGCAGAAAACGATATAAGGAAGAGCATGGTGGAAAAGTTGTGCAGAGCTGATTTTAAAGCGGTTAGATCCTCATACAAAACGGGGGACATAATAGGACTTTTTGTGACCGATGCAAACAGTTATGGCAGCGTTTTATCGGAACTATTTCCGCAAATTTTTGCAAACCTTGGCACATTTTCGGTCACGCTTGTCGCAATGTTTTTAGTCGATTATAGATACGCGCTTCTCATAATACCCGTGCTTCCAATATACGCTATATTGATGCGCTACTACAGCAAAAAAGAAACGAAAGTAGCGGACTTCAAGCGAAAAGGTCTTGACGATATAAACAACCAGATCAGTGAAGTATATGATGATTATGAACATTATAAGGGAAACGCTTATTACAGCTGGGCGGAAAAAGGTGTTATGGAAAAGTCCAAGAACTACACAAAAGGAAAATTCTTATTTGACAAGGCGTTGATCGAGGAGTTTACATCAACAGTTGTAACTCTTGAAGCTTTCAGTATCATAACACTTGCGTTCGGAGCTTTTCTTGTATTTAAGGATATGTCTACTGTGGGAACAATGATGGCATTTTTAAGGTATTCACGAGGGATTGTCAGTAACTTCAGGTTCTTTGTCAGGTTCAGTGCGTATTTTAGTAGTATGACAGTCCATTTTGAAAGAATAGAAAAGTTCATGAGCCTTCCTGAGGAAAAGGAAGGCAGCAAATTTCCAGCTTCTATAGGCTATCTGTCAGGAAAGCTGAAATATTCCATAGGCAATAGGGAAATTTTGAAGGATGCAGCTTTCAAATTCGAAAAAGGAAAAATATACGGGCTCTGGGGTGATAGCGGTAGTGGAAAGAGCACATTGCTGAGGATTTTGACACTTCTTTATGGTGATTACAACGGTTATTACCTGATAGGAGATGTAGAGGGGAAGGAGATATCTTTGTATAGGTATAGGAGAAAGTTAGGATATATAAACCAGGATGTGAGGATATTCAATGGAACGGTGCTTGAGAACATAAAACTGGATACAAGTATAGATGATCAGTTAGTGAAGGAAATTTGCGGAAAGTTAGGAATAGATCAAATGATAGAAAATTTACCAAATGGATATCACACAATGCTTGGAAAATCGGGTGTGGAACTTTCGGGTGGTCAGAAGCAGATGATATTGCTTGCAAGGGTTATCGCTAAAGATCCGGAAGTGCTTCTCCTTGATGAGGCAACCGCAGCTATAGATGAAAAGGCGGAAAGAAAAATAATGGAAATGCTGCAAAAGATAAAGAAAGACCGAATAATAGTGGTCGTATCACATAGAAGAAGTACACTGCAAATGTGTGATGAAATTGTCTATATGAAAAACGGTATTCTGGAAACAAAGAACGCCGTGGATAGTTAAGTGCTAAATTGATTGAATTCATCTCTTATCAATGGAACGGTTGATATTGATATAATGGCGTTAGAGGTCAAATGCAGATACAAATAGATATATGGACATTAATATGAGAAAAGAAGGGAGGTTGGAACATGAAGTTAAAAGTATCTTTCGAGGAGATAAAGCTTCTTGCAAAACTTAGAACTCTTTATGAGCTTGATAGCGTTAATTCAAAGTTAGAGCAATATGAGAAAAAGTACGGGAAAACCTTCGAAGAGTTCAAAAGAGAAGTCGAGCAAACTTCTGAAGAGTTTGAGAAATGGGATGATCTGATAGAATGGGAAGCGCTTGTGGAATACAGGGAGATATTGAAGAAAAAACTGGAGGAAATAGACGATGCTACGGATGTTGAAATTATTAGATGATAGCGAACTGGTAAAGAAACTCGAGTTGATAAGATACATAAACGAAGAGGGCCTGCTTTATATATACGCCCGTGCAGTTTTTATAGACGGATCTGTTTTATATTTGCGAGAAAAGTTATCACTTAAAGGTAGAAGATACTCCTATCACTGGGTGGATTCAGATGGGAATTTGATAGCGAGGTGGGACAACGCTCCCCATCACAGGAACATTAAAACTCATCCACATCACATGCACCTGCCAGACGGATCCATTAAGGAATCTGCGGAAAGAGAAGGATTCAAAATAGTGGAGTATATTCTGGCAAATTTAAGGAGATAGAACCTGCAACAGATTCTTATAGAAGGGCATGAAGTCCGTGACAGGGAGCGGCAAGACACATTTAAGCTAAGAACGCACTGAAAATTATTTCCAGTTTTCTTCGGACTCTTCCATCGGAATTTGTCCAGTAGGCAGCGAGTGTTGGTTGGACTTTAGCGCCATACCTTTTGGCGAAATCTCTAATAACCTTCGGTCCCTTCAGGCGTGTCCTAAGCCGCATCACCTCATACCTTCCGTAATTCCTCAAAAATCTGTCAATAACCTTCCTGTTTCCTTCCCTAAGACTCGCATATACCTTCGCAAATGTCTCAAGCCTTTTTGATGAGAGCCTGCTGAAGAACTTCTTAGCTGCATCCCGCCTGCCCTTTATGTATGGGTGAGGCTCTATCATGTTAATCACAAAAAGCATGGTTTCATATCTTTTCGACATGTATTCTTTAAAGCGTGGTATGTCCTTCTTTCTCTTCAATAGCATGAATGCTTCAAGGAATTTATCTTTTCTTGAAAGGTAAAATTTGCTTCTATCAACAAGAGCTGTGAATGTGGATAGAAAAAGACAAAGCCTATCTTTAAACTTCATGCCCTGAAGTGTCATTATCGCTTTCTCAAAATCTTTCTTTATCCTTTTCTTTATGAGTTCGTTGTATACAGGATAAGGGCATGTGTAAATGTCTATGTCTTTTCCTTCAATGAGTTTTTGTAGTGTATCTGATCTTATAAAGGAAGTCTTACCTGTAACGATCTCAGATGTTCTTGAAGGCGATAGGCTTTCTGATCTGTAAGGGCCAAGTATCTTTTTTAGGAAGTTTCTCAATTTTCTTGTGTTTTTATAAGTATTTTCAGAGAAAGAGGGCA
>JAGHBG010000029.1 GCA_021161105.1 Thermotogaceae bacterium
ATTAAATATATCATCGTAAAACTTATCTGAATATTCAGGGTCTTCAAATATCTCATGATAAGCTCCTTTATATTCAATTATTTTTTTGTCTTTTGATTCTAAATTCTCGAAAAAATTTCTTGCACCTTCAGGCGGAGTAACTTTGTCATCAGTCCCAATCAAAACAAGAGTTGGAATATTAATTTTATCAGCTTCCTCAATGGCTTTCTGCGATTCTACAAAGAAATCTCGTGCAAGCGCAACAGAAATCTTATCATGCACAAGAGGATCATGAGTGTATTTGTATACAGCCTCTTTATTTCTTGAGAGAAGGTTTGGATTAATCCTATTGTTCATCGGAAGAAAGGGAATGATAGCAGATAAAATCTTTGCAAGATTTACAAGACCATTTGAAACTTTTTTTCTATCATAATCAAATCCTGGTGAAGACAATACCAACATTTTAGCCTTACCACCATTTTCAACATACCTCGCAGCTATTAGACCACCTAAACTATGTCCAAAAACAACAAATGGTTTTTCAGCGTTTTTAGTTATATTTTCTATTACGTTAAATACTTTCTTCAATGGAGCATGGCCTCTAATTCCACGGCTTTTTCCATGACCAGGAAGATCAAATGTAAGAACAGAAAATCCGTCTTTTATTGCCCGCTTTATAAACTTTTCATATCTCCCAGAATGTTCCCCAAGTCCATGAATAAGAAGTATTCTATCTTTTGATATTCCTTCTTCTCTTATATATACCGTAATCTCCCCTCCTTTTTAGTGAGCAAAACTTTTTATCAGTCCTCCTATAACCAAGTCCCATCCATTCACCATTACAAATAATAAAACTTTGAAGGGAAGGGATACAAATATTGGTGGTATCATTATCATTCCCATTGCAAGAAGTATAGAAGCCACTATCATATCAACTACTATAAATGGTATATAAAGAAGAACCCCCATTTTAAATCCCACCTCAAGTTCTCCTAAAATAAATGCAGGCACCAAAACAGAAAATGGCGCATCTTCAATTTTATCAATTTTTACACCAGCTGAGTTTGCAATTACAAAGATATCATCCTCATTGTGATGATTTACAAGCTCTCCAAGCATAAATTCTTTCTCCCTATCCATTATTCTTCCAAACATTTCTTTGTAACTAATTTCTTTATTCATATAAGGTACAACGGCACTATTCCACATATCATTAAATACAGGCTGCATTATAAGAAAGGTTAAAAACAATGCTATTCCTATTAAAACCTGAGTGGGAGGAGTCATTCTTGTACCAAGGCCATTTCTTAAAAAAGAAAAGACTATTAATACTCTCGTAAAGGATGTAAAAAGAATGAGTATGCTGGGAGCTAGTGTAAGAACAGTTAAAACAAGCAATATTTCCAGAGTAACTACCAACGTCTGAGGATTTTCTCCACTGCTGGGGCCTACATTTATACTGATTTCCGGAAGGGGTGGAATCTCTTGAGGATAAATCCCTACGACAAAAAGTATAATAAAAAAAAGGGCAAGAATCCTTGCCATGTTTAATGCTTCCTCCCGAATTTATTGTAAAAAACTTTCTTAAAATCCTTATTCGAAGCTTCTTTTACAGCTACTCTACTGGATTCAACATCATCTAATTTTTTCAACACTGCCCCTCCATTTTGAGTTACAAGTATATAATAATAATCATCCATAAGTCTAACAAGAACTATTGAAGAATTTCTATCGATGTATTTTCTCTCCAATATAGCAATTGAATTGCCTGGAAGATTCTTTAGTAATTTTCCATTTATAATTGCGTATACAATCCACAGGAGCCCTATTAGCCCTCCTAAGGCAATTAGAAATTGAAAGATGACACCCCACAATAAAATTAACCCTCCTCAGCTACTTTTTTTATAGCTTCTATAACTCTTGCGGGTTGGAAAGGTTTCACTATGAAATCTTTTGCACCAGCTTGTATAGCCTCTATAACCATCGCTTGCTGCCCCATGGCGCTAACCATTATTATTTTTGCATTTGGATCCACTTTTTTGATCTCTTTGACAGCTTCTATTCCATTCATCTCTGGCATGGTAATATCCATTGTAACTACATCAGGTTTAAGCTCTTTATATTTTTCAACAGCTTCTTTACCATTAGCCGCTTCACCAACAACCTCGTAGCCCGCCTTGGTTACAATGTCCTTAAGAAGCATTCTCATAAAAGCTGCATCATCAACTATAAGGACTTTTTTACCCATCCATCATACCCCCTTCTTATAACCCCTCTTCAGCTATTTCATCTATTATTTTTGATACCTCAAGGTAAACAACGAGTCTATTTCCTTTTTTAATAAGCCCTTTTGACTTATCACCGTATTTTTCCAGAGAACCTATCCCTTCCACTTCGTTTGTAGAAGCTCTCAAAACTCCTTTTACACTTTCAACCAGAAATCCAGCTTCTATATCATTGTATTTTACAACAACGATACTCTCATATTTCGATTCATCAACGTGGCTTTCCAACACACCTGCAAGATCTATTATAGGTACAATCCTTCCTCTCAAATTTATTATTCCCTTTATCATCGGTTTAGATTTTGGTACTGGTGTGATTTCAGGTTTATCTATAACCTGCTCCACATAATCTACATCAAAAGCCATCTCTTGATCTCCTATGGAAAAACTCAACGCTTCAAATTCCCTAACGACATCCTTTTCATTTACTTCCATTTACGATCACCTCACTCTGTTAGATTAGTTACATCCAGTATAAGAGCAATACTTCCATCTCCAAGAACTGCTCCTCCGCTAAACTCTTTTACATCCCTAAAGAGCTTCCCAAGGCTCTTTATAACTATATCATCCTGGCCAATCAATGTATCTACAACCACTCCATATTTCTTATTACCTACTCTGACTATAACAACATTCATAGATTCTGACTCTACATCGTGTGGTATTTGCAAAGTTTCCCACAATTTAATTATTGGTATAACCTCCCTCCTTATAACAACAACCTCCTGATCCTGTACAACTTGTATATCATCTTTTGTTATCTTTAACGTACTATCTATAGATGCTATTGGTATTGCATAAACAAGACTATTAACTTTAACAAGAAGCGCTTGTATGATTGCTAATGTCAATGGAAGCCTAATTGTAACTTTTGTACCTTTATCTTTTTGTGACTCGATACTTACACTTCCCTTTAAGTTTTCCACAACATTCTTAACAACGTCCATTCCAACTCCTCTTCCCGATACCTGTGTAACTTGGTCCCTTGTTGAAAATCCAGGCAAGAATATTAATTGAAATATTTCTTCATCGGGAAGAGTAGCCGCCCTAGCTTCATCTATAAGTCCTCTTTCTATTGCTCTTTTCGCTATCCTTTCTCTATCTAAGCCCCTACCATCATCAGAAACTTCTATAACAACATTATTTCCTTCATGACGAGCAGATAATATTATTGTCCCAACTGGTGGTTTTCCTTTTGCAATCCTCTCTTCTTTTGATTCAATGCCATGATCTATAGCATTTCTCAAAAGGTGTAAAATTGGATCACCTATCTCTTCAACAAAGGTCCTATCAAGCTCTGTATCTTCTCCTTCTATAATAAAATTCACTTCTTTATTCATTTGTTTTGCAAGATCTCTCACCATTCTTGGAAATCTGTTAAATACATATGCTATTGGAACCATCCTTATCTTCATAACTATATTCTGAAGATCTAATGTTATTCTCGAAAGCTGCGCCAACGACTCATCTATCTCTTTTATACTATATTTTTTTAGCGTCTCAACTATTCTGCTTCTTGCTATAACAAGTTCACCCATGAGATTCATAAGAGTATCTAACTTTTCTATATCAACCCGAACTGTTTGAGAGAGCTTTCTCCTTTGCTTATCATAATCACTGGATACTGTTGAAGTTGATTCTTGAGGTATAGATTTTTTAACTGCCTTTTCCACTTTATCACTTTCTTCTTTTCTTTCTTGTTGCTTCTTGATTTCTTCTGGATCGATTTCTCTTATTATAACTTTTTCAATGTCAGACACAGAAGATAAAGCTTTTGATAACTTTTCTGAATTCTGTTTAGCCACAATAAGCAAATCTACATCCCACTCAAATTTTTCTTCTTCTATCTCCTCAATACTTGGATTAGTTCTTAGAATTTCTCCTCCCATATCTTCTATCTTATGGAGCACAAGATATATTCTTGCTGACTTAAGTTGAGCGCCTTCCTTTAAGAACACTTTTATATAAAACACTCTGTAACCTCTTTCTTTAGCTTCTTTTGCTACATGTATAAGTTCATCGGTAATTTCTATCGGTATAACTTCACTTTCTTCCTTTTTTTCCTCCTTCTCCCTTTCTTTTTCCCTTTCTTCTTCTTCTTTTTCCTTTTTGTTATTCATGGAAGATTTATTGAGTATAGACTCAAAATGTCCTATTAATCCATCAACATCAACGCCTATTAATTCATCTGTTCCTTCATCTATTATCCTATCAAGCATTTGATCAAGAATATCAGCTCCTTTGAAAAGCTTATCAATAATATCTTCTGTTAACCTCATCCTTCCATTTCTTATTTCATCTAAAACATTTTCCATTCTATGACATAGTGTCATCATGGTGTTGAACTCCATAGTTCCTGCCATACCCTTTAAAGTGTGCAGGAGCCTAAACAACTCATTTATAGCTTCCATGTTCTCTGGATTCTTTTCAACATCAAGCAAAATTTCATTCATCCTTTGAATGGCTTCTCTACTTTCGTCAATAAAAACTCCTAAATACTCATCTTTCATCACTGCTATCCCCTCCTAAAACAACTTTTCTTAATATATTCAGGGCTTCATAGACGCTTTTGTATCTTATAACATTTCTTTCTCCTTTAAAGTAAAATCTTTTTACTTTTTCTAAATTCCTACTTTTTATTCCAATATAAACTGTTCCTACAGGTTTATTTTTACTCCCTCCTGATGGTCCAGCAATTCCTGACACAGCTATAGAGTAATCTGTACCGAATAAATTATACACTCCCCGAAGCATTTCAATTACGCACTCTGAACTTACAGCACCAAATTTTTTCAATGTACCGTTTTTAACCTTAAGGAATTTTCGTTTTATAAAATTGTCATAGGCTATTATACCGCCTTTAAAAACCTTTGATGAACCTGGAACATTGACTATTTTACATGATAGCAATCCTCCAGTGCAAGATTCAGCTATAGATAAAGTTTTTTTCGATCCTTTTAGCAAATCAACAATTGTATCTTCCATATCTTTTTCTCCTTCGGCATATATATACATTCCTAGCCTGCTATAAATTTTTTCTATCAAAGAATCTACTGCATCTTTATTATTCTCCTCGGTGGTTAACCTTAAAGTTACGCCTTTTATATAATCAGCCTGAAAAGCAACTTTTATTGTAGGGTATGTATATATCATATTCTTCAGCTCATTCTCCAGTACAGATTCTTTTATACCATAAAATTTTAATACTCGTGTGTAGAATCTCCTTTCTCTTGAAATTTTCTTTTCTATCTTAGAAAAAACATTTTCCATTTCCCTAGGCGGACCTGGAAGTAGGACAACTATTCTACCATTAAACTCAAATAATTGACCTGGAGCACTTCCTACATCATTATCAATAACCTCGGCTCCTTCAATAACCATAGCTTCTTTTCTTATCGTCTCTACTATAGCATCTGCAAATTCTTTTACCTTCTTTTCAACTTTTGAGTACAATTTTTTGTTAAAAATCAATTTTTTTCCAAAAAAGTCCGCAACAACATCTCTTGTAATATCATCTTTAGTAGGACCAAGTCCACCCGTGATAATTATTAAATCGCAGCCATTCATGGAACATTTCAAAGCATCTTCTATAGCTTTATAATCATCATCCACGGATATTATTCTTCCGACTTTCCATCCAATCGAGATAAGTTTTGAAGCTAACCACTTAGAATTTTGATCAAGTATAAAACCTTCTACAATCTCACTACCTGTAGTGATTATGCAAGCTCTTGCCATGCAACTTCACCTTCTTTCGATAATTATACAATAAAATAACACACTAAAGTGAATAAAGACTTTGACGATAAGTAGTAATGAAAAAAGCCCACAGGGAGGTGGCGTTTATGCGTGTTGATAACTCCGGGATGGTTAGGAATGAAGTAATAAACTCGGTATCTGTAGAAAAAACTTCAAACACCCAGGCCTCTGCAGATAATGTGCAATCAGGATCTCAAGCGAATAAGAATGCAACTAAGGACAACCTTCAGGATGTAGTGGAACTGTTTAAGAAAAAACTTGAAAAATTTAGTCTAATTGTTAACACAGAAGCAGAATTTAAAATTGATAGAGATACTGGTATGATTGTTGTTAAGATAAAAAATAAAGAAACAGGAGAAATTATAAGACAAATTCCACCTGAAGTCATGGTTAAACTCGCGAAAACAATAGACGAATTTCTTGGACTCCTATTTGACGAAAGGGTGTGATAGCTGTGAGTGATATTATTAATTCGGCAGCAAATGCTGTGAATTATAAATATTCATCTAATCTTGGATGGTTCCAAATTGGTGGGGCTGCATCTGGATTAGATACAGCTTCCATAGTTGATAAAATACTTGAGCTTGAAAGCAAACCATTGCAGGACCTAAACTTAAAATTCGAAAAGATTCAACTCAAGAGAAATGCTTTTGACGAAGTTAAAAGTAAACTTCAAGAATTGAGAGATATGGTATTCGATTTGAAGCTGCGTTCTAATATGATGCTCAAGAAAGCTTCCTCATCTAATGAAAACATTCTTGAAGCAAGTGCATCAACAACAGCTGCAGAGGGGAATTATTTTGTCAAGGTATTAAACCTTGCAACAAGTTCTACACTTGAAAGTGCTGATGTAATGACCAACCCCGGAATTGCTTCATCCACTGCCCTGAGCGACTTAACATACTACACATCTCCTCAAGATTCAACAATACGAATATATAAAAAAGTCGGAGATACTATTGATTATAGTAACGTGGATATATCTACTTCAGATACCATTCAGGATGTAGTCGATAAAATAAACACAGCACTTGATAACCTTTTTGGTAGTGGTGCAGGGATCTCCAGTTACGATGAATCCACAGGAAAGTTGACAATAAAAATTGATCCCTCTGTTGCGGGAAGTGATGCAATTTTCTCAATAACAGAATTATCGGGCAATTTTCTCGATGTTTTCCATCTAAATGAAATTTACCTTGAAGGCACAGAAGTAACCAGTAATGCTCCTGTATGGTCTGTAAATGAAAATAAGACTTTGCAAAACATAGCAGATTATCTCGGGAAAAACATTAGTGATGGTTCCATTATAATAAATGGAACAGAAATAGAAGTTAATTCCTCAGATACTATAGAGACTCTCATACTCAGGATTAATGGTTCAGATGCTGGTGTATTCGCTTACTACGATTATCATATGAATAAAATGGTTTTAACCAGTAAAGAAACCGGTAATACATCTATAACGGTTGATGATAATGGAACTGGTGTTGCGCAACTTCTCGGACTTGTTAGCAACGACAACGGTGATCCATATTTTACACCAGGGCAGTCCGCTCATATTCAAGTAAGTGTCGATGGGGTTAACTATTTTGATGTTTATTCTGATTCAAACACAGGTATAGAATTTGAAGGCATAACATTCGATGTTAATGATGTTTCCGATACTCCGATCATAGTACAAGTTAGAAAAGACTCCGAGGAAATAAAAGAGAAATTACAAGAATTTATTGATAAATGGAATGAAGTCGTTGGCTACATTTATGACAAACTCCATGAAGAACCTGTCAAAGATAAATCCTGGGATGAAATGAGCGATGATGAAAAAATGCAGGGAATTTTGAAGGGAGACAGTTATCTACAAAGTCTTTTTGAAAGATTGAAAAGATTTATGTTTAATTCATTCGCTTCTGAAGGTGACTATCATTATTTATTCGAGATTGGAATTTCATCCGGAGATGTTGGCTCGAGTTATGAGAACACATTAAAAGGTCATATAGAAATAGATGAGGACAAGTTGGATGATATTATTAACAACCACTTTGAAGAACTATGGAACTTTCTTGGTGCTTCTGATGATAGTTTCTTCCCAAGCCTTCATGATTTCTTATGGGATGTGACAAAATTTGGGGGAGAAATTGATTCTGTAGCAGGAACAAACGGGAGCCTTTGGAGAGAACAAAGGTTCTTAGCACAAAGAATAGAAGATTGGGTAATGAGGCTTAATAAGAGAAAAGAAGAACTCTGGAGAAACTTTTCATACATGGAAGATGTAATTTCAAGGCTTCAAGCCCAAAGCGCGTGGCTTGCCAACGCTACAGCAAATAAAAAATAACTGAAACAACAATAAATAATTAAAAAGGGGCGAACATTGCCCCCTTTGATCTTCAGAAGTAAATTCAAATCAATCATTCCATGGGTTCCACTCGCCTGAGAGGTATCTATCAATAGCTTTGGCAGCCTTTTTCCCTGCGCCCATTGCTTCTATAACAGTTGCAGCACCTGTAACTATGTCTCCTCCAGCAAAAACTCCTTTTACACTCGTGGCGCCTGTTTCAAGGTCCGCTTCTATGTATCCCCATTTGTTCCTTTCAAGTTGTGGAAATTCATCAAGCAGTATTCTTTGTGCTTGCTGCCCTACTGCCTCAATGACCATATCAGCTTCTAAGAAATCCTCCTCTCCCGTTGGCACTGGACGCCTTCTACCAGAGTCATCAGGTTTTCCTAATTTCATAACTGCACATTTAACACCAATAACATTTCCGTTTTCATCACCAACATATTCTATTGGCTGGCGAAGCCAATGAAACTCTACTCCCTCTTCCACCGCATGATGATATTCTTCAAGTCTTGCTGGCATTTCTTTTTCTGTTCTTCTATAAACAATCATAACTTTCTCTGCTCCAGCTCTTAAGGCAGTCCTTGCAGCATCCATAGCTGTGTTTCCAGCACCTATAACAGCAACTTTCTTCCCAACTGTAACGGGTGTATCATATTCGGGGAACAAATATGCCTTCATTAAGTTAACCCTCGTAAGAAATTCACTGGCTGAATAAACACCATTAAGGTTTGTACCAGGAACACCAATGAATTTTGGTGCACCGGCACCAACACCAATAAATACCGCATCATACTCATTTAAAAGTTCATCAACAGGTATTGTCTTTCCAACAACAGCGTTGGTAACTATTTTTACACCAAGCTTCTTTATATACTCGACTTCCCTTTCAACTATTTTTTTAGGAAGTCTAAATTCTGGTATACCATACACCAAAACTCCTCCGGGTTTGTGGAAAGCTTCAAATACTGTTACATCATAACCAAGTTTAGCAAGGTCAGCAGCTGCTGTAAGTCCCGATGGTCCAGCTCCAACCACTGCAACTTTTTTACCTTTTTTCTCTTTTATTTCTGGAAGTTTTACCTCGCCTTGCTCCGCTTCCCAATCAGCTACGAATCTTTCAAGCCTTCCTATAGCAACTGGTTCAGAACCTGGTATCCTCCCTACAACACATTGAGATTCACACTGATTTTCCTGTGGACATACCCTACCACAAGCTGCGGGAAGGTTATTGTAAAGTTTTATAGTATCTATAGCACCCTGGAAATCTCCTTGCTTTATATGCTTAATGAATGTTGGAATATCAATATGTACGGGACACCCTTTAACACAAGGTTTAGTTGGGCAGGTTAAACACCTCTGAGCTTCCGCTATAGCTTCTTCTGGAGTATATCCAAGCGCAACTTCGAAGAAATTTTTTCTTCTCTCTTCCGGTGGTTGTTCCTTCATAGGGGTCTTTTTTGGCGGTATCTTCAAAGCCATGAAACATCACCTACCTTTTCAAGGAACCTTTCAAGAGCTATTTTTTCTCTTTCTTTATACTGGTTCATTCTTCTTATTATTTCATCCCATTCCACCTGATAACCGTCAAACTCTGGACCATCAACACAGGCAAATTTAATTTCTCCTCCTACTGTAACCCTACAAGCTCCACACATTCCAGTTCCATCCACCATTATTGGGTTCAAAGAAACCCACATTTTTGGAATGCCAAGCTCTTTTCCCTTAAAAGCAGCAAACTTCATCATTACAGTGGGACCTACCGCCCATGCAACATCGAAATTTAAGCTCTTTTCCTTTACAAGATGCTCCATCCCATCAGTGACAAGTCCTTTCATTCCATAGGAACCATCATCAGTTGTCACCAAGACCTCTCCATATTTTTTAAAATCTTCTTCCATTATTACATATTCCTTGCTTCTCCCCCCCAATATTGAATAAATTTCATTTCCAGCTTCGTAAAGTGCTTTTGCTATTGGGTGCAAAGTAGCAATTCCCACGCCACCACCTATGAGAAGCACTCTTCCATAATTTTCTATTTCACTTGGTTTGCCAAGTGGTCCGACTACATCTAATAGTTCGTCTTCTTCTTTCATCATGCACAGTTCGTAGGTACTTTTACCGACTGCTCTAACGATCATTTTGAACGTTCCATCATCTTTATAAGTATCTGCTATGGTAAGTGGAATTCTTTCACCTTTTTCATGAATTCTAACTACGATAAAATGTCCGGGCTTTGCATGTTCAGCAATTAATGGTGCTTCGATAACAAATTCATGAACAAGGTGCGCCAATTTTCGCTTTCTCACTATCTTGTGAGCCACCTTCTTCCCTCCCTTTGAAAATTTTTGCCACTCTCTTTGACATACTTCTTATTCTTCTTATGTATTCCTGCCTTTGAGAAACTGAAATAGCGTTTCTCGCATCCAGGAGGTTAAAAACGTGGGAAGCTTTTATAATTTGCTCATAAGCAGGTAAATAAAGACCTTTTTTAGCAAGTTTATAAAATTTCCTTTCATGGTCATCAAAATGTCTGAAAAGAATTTCAACATCGGCTTCTTCAAAATTATATATTGATTGTTGGCGCTCATTCTCAAGAAAAACATCTCCATAAGTTATGTTTTCGTTCCACTTTACTTCAAAAACATTATCAACACTTTGTAAAAACATAGCCAATCTTTCAATACCATAAGTTATCTCAAGGGGAATTTCTTTTAATGAAATACCACCAATTTGCTGAAAATATGTAAATTGCGTTATTTCCATTCCATCAAGCCAAACTTCCCAGCCCACTCCCCAAGCACCAAGTGTGGGAGATTCCCAATTATCCTCAACAAATCTGATATCGTGTTTTTTTGGATCAATCCCTAAAGCTCGCAACGATTCAATGTAAATCTCCTGGGAATCTTCTGGAGAGGGTTTAATTATCACTTGAAATTGAAAGTATCTTTGCATTCTATTGGGATTTTCACCGTATCTGCCATCTGTTGGCCTTCTGCTTGGCTGGACGAATGCAACTTTCCACTCGCCACTTTTTAAAACACCAAAAAAAGTGGACGGGTGAAAAGTTCCTGCTCCCATTTCCATATCGTAAGGTTGGTCAATAACACATCCTTTTGAGGACCAGAACTTTTGCAAATTGAAAATCACATCCTGAAGATACATAAAATCCCTCCTCTATAATTCTCTATCCTAATAAAGGGCCACTATATAAAGTCAATTTTTTCTCC
>JAGHBG010000097.1 GCA_021161105.1 Thermotogaceae bacterium
CAATATAAAGGAGGTGTTATACATGAAAAAGTTAGTGGTACTGGTACTCTCGGTTCTTCTTGTTATCTTTGCGTTTTCTGTGCAGCTCACCATTCTCCATATCAATGATACGCACGGACATGCATGGGCATTCAACGAATGGCACAATCCTGAAATAGGTGGGTTCGCTGCTATATCTACGTTGGCAGATGAAATAAGATACAATGTTGAAGCGAAGGGTGGACATGTTCTTTTCCTCCATGCTGGTGACATGAACACAGGAGTTCCAGAATCTGACCTTTTAGACGCCATTCCAGATATAACAGCTCTTAACATGATGGGACTTGATGCAATGACTCTTGGAAACCACGAGTTTGACAATCCAAGAGATGTGCTTGAACTTCAAATGAAACTCGCGAAGTTTCCAATGCTCAGTGCAAATCTCGTCTACAAAGATACTGGAAAACTTTTTGCAAAACCCTACATAATTAAGGACTTCGGAGACATTAAGGTTGCAATTATTGGTGTTATAACTGAAGCAACAAAGTTTCTCGAGCCATTATATATTGAAGATCTTGATTTTTTAGACGCTGCCGAAGCTGTACAGAAATATGTTGACGAGCTCAGAGATAAAGTGGATGTTATCATTGTACTTGCTCACCTTGGATGGGGAGAACCAAGTGGAAATTACAACACAAGCTTTTCACTTGCAAGAAAAGTACACGGTGTAGATGTAATAATCGATGGGCATTCCCACAGTCTTGGGAAGAAGATAATAAACGGAATCACAATCGTCCAGGCTGGTGAATATTCAAAATGGCTTGGAAGACTCGACCTTGATGTAGAAAAAGGAAAGGTAACGGTACTCAACTGGCAGGCTTATCCTATAAACCTCAAGGTTTACAAAGGTAAGGATGAAAACGGCAATGCTATATACGAGTATCAATGGCAAAAGATTGACCCAGATCCTCTTGTAGCAGCAGCTCTTGCAGGATTCAAAGCTCTTGGAGGAAAGCAATTAGATACAGTTATTGGTAAAAGTTCAGTACTACTTGAAAAAGAGGGGGTCAGAAATAGAAGTACAGCTCTTGGGAACTTAGTCGCAGACGCTATAAGATGGAAGGCAAACGCAGATATTGCATTCACAAATGGAGGAGGAATAAGAGCCTCTATACTTCCTGGTGATATAACTATAAGGAACATCCTCACAGTTCATCCATTTGGGAACACCATTTACGTTATGAAACTCACCGGAGACCAGATTAAAAAGATCTTTGAATATACAGCAACGCTTCAACCAGGAATGGGGGCGTGGCCGCAGATTTCTGGAGCCACAGTCAAAGTAAAGGACGGAAAAGTTGTTGAAATAAAGATCAACGGCAAACCTCTTGATCCAAACAAAGTTTATGTTTTTGCCACCAATAACTACCTTGCCGGTGGTGGAGATGGATACAGTATGCTTAAAGAATGGGCACCAAAGGGATATGATACAGGATTCACTTTGGCCCAGGCTATTATTGAATACATACAGAAAGTTCTTGGCGGCACTATAGAAAGTTACGATGATAGTCCGAGATATCAGGCAGAACAATGATAGAGGATTCTGTAATGTCCGAGCCGGGGACTTCCCCGGCTCTTCGTTTTTTAATATAGTGTTAAGCTTTGGAAAACGAAAATTTAATCCTTAGAGTGATATATTTAATAGTGTGATAGGATCGCTGATTCTTACAATTCAAATTATTACGGGTTTCATATGTGCTTTCATATACCCTGATTCAATAACGCTTCTTTTAGCAAGCGTAGGGTGGATTGTAATCATCTTTATCTATTCAGTACTACATGGCATGCCAAGAAAACTGGCCGATGCATATGCTGCGGTATTTGCAATATCAGGGATTTTTACCGGAATTTACGGAAAAGATGTAAACATCACAATTTTGTTCTTTTTAACCTCAGTCTTTCTGATTCTTTTTCCGTATCCAAAAGAAACAAGAAAAAGCGCTTCAAGGAGAAAGAAAAAGAGGAAAAATGTTCCTGAAGATAATGACGCTTATGTAAACATAAATCCCCACAATTTAACTCCAGAAGAATTCAAACAACTCATTTTAAAACTTTTAGAAAAAATGGACTACAGGATTGAGAGAGAGTTTAATTTTCAGGAAAATGGATTCGATACAATCATAACTGATTCCGAAAGCAGGAAATTAATTCTTATGGCAAGAAGATATAAAGGGCTCATATCAACAAAGCTTCTTCAAAAACTTTTTGAAAAAATGCTGGAAGAGAATGCAGATGGAGGCATATTCATCACAACGTCTGACTTTTCATACAGCTCTTATAGATTGTCAGAAAGTAAACCCATAAAGCTTGTAAATGGAAAGGAACTAAATGAGTTATTACAAGATTTTTTGAATATTATACTCGAGATATAAGCCATATTTGTAAGCCACATAACTTGCAATCACTGCTTTCAATATGTCCCAAGGAATAAACGGAATAACTCCTGCAAATAACGCTGTTTTAAATGATCCTGTATATATACCGAGCCACGCAGCTCCGAAGATATATATAATTATCACTCCTGTAACAGAAGCAATACTATATTTAATGAAATTTCTATTTTTTGAAATTCTTCCCACAATCCATGCTGCGATTGGAAAAGAAGCTATATAGCCCCCTGTTGGGCCTATTACATGCACTATACCACCTTTGAAACCAGCAAACACAGGTAGACCCATAAGTCCCATAAGAACATAGGAAAGTTGTGCAATAAAACCATATTTCTCTTTAAGGATCAACCCAGAAATTAATACAAATAACACCTGCAATGTTATTGGAACACTACCTGCTGGAATATAAATCTGTGCTCCAGCAATTGTCAGTGCTGTAAAAACGGAAATTATAGCCAAATTCTTCAACTTCAAGTAAATCGCCTCCATTATGGTTTTACAAATGTGATTTTTCTCTCCGACTCTTTTTTATCTCTTCCCTCACCCTGAACATCTCATCCCGTATAAGAGCTGCATCTTCGTATCTGAGTTCTGAAGCCGCTTTAAACATTTCTTCTTCCAGTGTCGCAAGATATTCCTCCAAGGTCAGGGTTTCTCTAAGTTCAAACACAGTTTCTACAGTTTCCGGATATTTTTCCTCTTTCTTCATGAACTCCTCAAAAACTTCGAGTTGCATTGGCTTTACTATTGTCTTGGGTACAATTCCGCGCTTCCTGTTGTATTCAATTTGAATTTTTCTTCGTCTGTTGGTCTCATCTATAGCTCTTTTCATGGAAGGTGTTATTTTGTCAGCAAACATTATAACCTTTCCATTTACATTTCTTGCAACTCTTCCGATTATCTGAATCAGTGTTGTTTCTGACCTTAAGAAACCTTCAACATCGGCATCCATAATAGCTACCAGCGAAACTTCTGGAAGGTCAAGTCCTTCTCTAAGAAGGTTTATACCAACAACAGCATCTACATCTCCTCTTCTAAGCTTTTTCAAAACCTCTACCCTTTCTATAGCATCGAGTTCTGAATGAATGTATATGGCTTTAATTCCAAGATCAACGAGATATTCAGCAAGCTTTTCTGCCATTTTTTTCGTTAAAACTATGACCATCGCCCTCTCTCCACGCTCTTTTACCTTCTTTATCTCCATTATGAGCCTATCAATTTGCCCTTCCGTTGGATATACAACAACCTCTGGGTCTACAAGTCCCGTTGGCCTTATTATCTGCTCAACAACCTGTTCAGACAGTGATAGCTCAAAATCCCCGGGTGTGGCTGAAACAAATATTACCTGTTTTATCCTTTCCATAAATTCCTCGAATTTCAATGGTCGATTATCGAAAGCAGAAGGTAATCTGAAACCGTACTCTACAAGAGACTTTTTTCTTGAATGGTCACCATTGTACATGGCGCGAAGTTGTGGAATAGATAGATGCGATTCATCAATAAAGAGCAAAAAGTTATCTGGAAAGTAATCCAACAGAGTATAAGGTGGCTCACCTGGAGCTCTTCTATCAAAATGTCTCGAATAATTTTCTATTCCAGGACAGTATCCCATTGTTTCCAGAAGCTCGATATCATTTAACGTTCTTCTTTCAAGCCTCTGAGCTTCTATTTCTTTGCCCTGCGCTTTTAGTTCCCTTATTCTTTCCTCCATCTCCTCCAAAATAGACTCAATAGCCATTTTTATCTTTTCGTCTGTGGTTATGAATTCTTTTGCAGGATATATCCAGAGTCGGTCAAGTTCTTCTTTTACCGTCTTATTCATCCTGTCTATTCTGTAAATGGCATCTATTTCATCTCCAAAAAATTCTATTCTGAAACCATCATCGGTGTACGTAGGATAAATCTCTATTACATCACCTTTCAGATTAAAAGTTCCTTCAGGACCTACTGCTTCTGTTCTTTTATATCCTATCCTTGCAAGATGGCGTGCAAGAAAGATTATATCCATCTCTTTCCCTACTTCTATCCTTATGTTAAGCTTTTCAAAGTCTTCAGGATCACCGCAGTTATAAATCGCAGATACAGAAGCCACAACTATGGTATCATCTCTGGTTTTTAATGCTTCATATGTAGACATTCTCATCCTTGCTATTACATCGTTTATCTTCGCATCTTTTTCTATATAAAGGTCTTTTTTTGGAAGATATGCTTCAGGTTGATAGTAATCGTAGTAACTTATGAAAAATTCCACCCTGTTATAAGGAAAGAATGATTTAAACTCACTGTAGAGCTGCGCCGCAAGGGTTTTGTTAGGAGAAAGTATAAGAGTGGGTTTACCTATTTCCCTTATAACATTGGCCATAGTAAAGGTCTTACCACTCCCTGTAACGCCAAGAAGCGTTTGGAATCTGTATCTTTTTTTTAAACCTTCCACCAACTTTTCTATTGCCTGAGGTTGATCCCCTGTCGGTTCATACTCGCTAACCAGTATAAATTTAGCCATAACTACCACTTACCCTTAATTGGAATATTAATATACATCTGAATTAATCATAGCACATGCTCAAAACCAATGAAGTTTAGAGTTTTCAAATTAATTTAAATTTTTTTAGCTTCATTTCCACGAATAAAATTCACATATTTCATCTTTGTAAAGTACTTC
>JAGHBG010000120.1 GCA_021161105.1 Thermotogaceae bacterium
AATGGATACTTTCAGGATCCCTTACATTGCCCAAATAAAATTTGAGTTTGTCGTTATTGTAGGCAATTCGCATATCATCCTGCTTTTTTTCATCCCGGCTAAAGATGCGGATTTCTTTTATGCCGGTATTTAGAAATCTCTTAATTACCGCATTGCCGAATGAGCCGGTGCCGCCGGTAATGAGAAGTGTTTTGTCTTTAAACATTTATTTTCTCCAATATCTTCATAAAAAAGCTATTTATACTCTACACGGCCACAAATTGCGCTTTTTGAATCAGGCAGAATTGCAAAGAAAATCTTACCACGAAAATCACGAAGAGCACGAAGGTAGTAGTTAAGAAATATGACAGAGAAATTTTAAATTCTAACCATTCACAGTATATATGGCCGCAAAAAAGCACATAAGGCGTAAAAACTATATATCCGTCAAAGAATGTTATTTTTTAAAGTCAAAGCCCTTTTGCGTATTTTGCGCCTTTTTGCAGCTAATTATTCTTTTATATTCGTATCCTTCGTGGTGAAAATAAATTAACCACCCCTTTTACATAATTATTGCACGTCCACTTGGCCGAAATTAGCCACTACCTGAAACGATGGTATCTATAAAATTTCTCTATCCTTCAAAATGTTGAGACATCTCACAACAAACTCCTCTATTTCAAACCTTTCTTTTATAAATATGTGAGTGGTTGGGTCTTCTGCTGGATGCTCATGGTAAAGTCCACCTTCACCATCCACACCATAAACTCTATCATTTCCTAAAATTAAAGCCATATTCAGTTTGTCCTTCCTGGTATTTCGATAAAGCTGTATGGATATATTTGGAAGGATCTCTATCCTCACCATAAGTGTTACATCGGTAGTATCTATGTTTAATATTTTCAAGCCATATCTGTCAGCAATGTTAAATATGTCTTGAATTAAGCCAATCATAGCCTCTGTCCTTCCACATTCTTCAATTTATGCTCAGCATATCTGACTCCTTCAAGGGCATGCTCCCATTCCATGGCATCTGATTCAACATCCCACGAAAACTTCCTTTCCTTGACCACATTTCTGGACTCAAACTCGTCAAAAGTCATTCCATATTTTTTTCTCATGAATTCGTCTGTCATATTGTATCTTATAAGTCGCCTTCTATACTCATTGATAAGAGCTTCCATGACCTCGTCTATGGGTATCTCTTTTACAATCTTCTCGGCAGTTGCTTCCATATTTATAGTCATATCTTTCACCTCCCTTTTTCCTACACCAAATAATCAAACCTTACTAAGGATATTTGTCTTCACCGCTTCCACCGGAAAAAAGTCGCAAGACGGCACCTGTTTCAGGGCCGCGGCATGAAACACATAATCAACACCGTGCATGGCGGAATGGATACTTTCAGGATCCCTTACATTGCCCAAATAAAATTTGAGTTTGTCGTTATTGTAGGCAATCCGCATATCATCCTGCTTTTTCTCGTCCCGGCTGAAGATGCGGATTTCTCTTATATCTGTATTCAGAAACCTCTTAATTACCGCATTCCCGAATGAACCGGTGCCGCCGGTAATGAGAAGTGTTTTGTCTTTAAACATTTATGTCTCTCCTGAAAGAAGTACTCAATTATGCCAGCAGCGTAATGCCAGCAGCGTAATTGAATATTATCAGCTACCATGTACGCCTGATCCATCTTTTGAAAAACAGATCATAAATTATATAACTGCCGTTTTCTTGTTGAATCAGCTCCTTTTTCAACAATTTTTTAAGCGCTTTCTGGATGGATGAAGATGGGCCGAGTCCGTATGTTTCCAGAAACTTTTTACTGAATACTTCAGGTGATTCTTCCTTTGCCAGGGCAACCATAAGGTTCTTTTGCTTGATGGTCAGTTCCTCCCACATGGCAATATAAACGCTCGATTCCCTTGAAATAAGAATATCAAGAGCCTTACCAATGTCAGCTTCAGTAATCACCCTGCTATCCATGCATAATTCCCATAAAACATAGCACAGCATCTGAAAATAATAGGGATAACATTCTGTATTATTCAATATACTTTCCAATTCATTAGAACCAATCACAATATCCTGATCTGAAAACTTCTTTTTCGCGAAAAGGCTCAGTTCTTCCTGATCGATTTTACCCAATGGAAAGTGTTTTCCGCTTTTATAAAAAGGCCTGTTGGGGTTGTTAAATATATCCCGCATCAAATGTGTCTTACTTCCCATGAATATATATGAAACATTTCTGTGATTCTGAAATACGGATCTCATTTTTCTTTCGATTTCATCATCATCGAAATTTGCGATTTCCTGAAATTCATCAAAGACAACAACAGCGGATTTATTTTGACGGTCTGCCTCTTTGTTAACAGCACACAACAGACTGTCTATGTTTGGTGAAATGCTGTCAATCCGGTCAAATTCAAATTCAAGATGAAAGGCCTGATCATCCATCACAACTTTTGGTATAATTCTTGGAAGATATTCCTTTATTTTTTTTACAACCTGACGAGCGCCGCCGGAAATCCCGGCTGATATGGCTCCGGCATATATCTCAATAAATTTGCCTTTATTGATAGCCGGATACAGGTCAATATAAAAGGTAAGAATTCCCTGTACCTTTACTTTGCGTAAGACCTGTTTTATAAGCGAGGTCTTGCCATATCTCCTTGGAGAGAAAATTATGACATTCTGACCGTTTTTAATATCTGCAACCAATTCTTTCGTTTCTCTGGCACGGTCACAAAAATTATCACCGCTTACCGTTTCACCGTATACAAAAGGATTTTTCACGAGTTTTTCCTTTGTATCGTTCTGTTAAAAATATTTTAGACAGGATAACAACTTTCGAGTCACGAATAACACGAATGCTCACGAATATTAACTGGTTATTTCACCACGAAGAGCACGAAAAAACACGAAGGAGGATAATTAAGTTCAAATTCTTATTCTTAAATCAACCTTCGCACTCTTCGTGTGTTTCGTGGTAAACCCAAGCCTTTCATATTCTTGCGCCTCTTGCGCCTTTTTGCGGCTAATTCATCTTTTTGCTTTTTCTTTTACTTTTGCGATTTTTGCGGCTAAACCAAAATTTTATCTTCGTGTTCTTCGTGCCCTTCGTGGTGAGAATAAAGCCATTACGCCATTGCATCCCGCAGGCTGCTTGGATCACGCACATTGCCGATATAAAATTTCAGTTTTGAATCAGCATATTCTTTACGCATGTCGTCCTGTTTTTTTCATCACGGGAAAAAATGCAGATTTCTTTAATGCCTGTATCAAGAAAGGCCTGTAAAACAGCATTGCCGAAAGTGCCGGTAAGAGTCGGAGAGTCTGGAGTCGGAGAGTCTGGAGTCGGAGAGTCACAACGACTTTCCGACTCACGACCTTCCCACTTTTGATTCTTGACTCACAAACTATTTTCCCCGCAGATATTTCATGAAATTGGTTAACATTCGGCTTGTTTCATCGGACAGAGTATAAGCAGTGTTGAATGCGTTTTTGTCGATATAGCCCAAATCAAACGCAACGTATAACTGGCTTTGAACTTCAGCCACTGACCCGCGAGCAATACTCAAAAAATTTGCAAACTCCTTATCACTGGTGCGAGCAAATCCCTTTTACCCTGTTAAATAAGATTTGAGCCTTTTTCTAATAAACATTTTCCCATGGTAGGATTTAAGGTATTTTTCACGTTTTGTCGCATCATCTTGACTCAAACAAGCCTCATAGTAAATCAACTCCAATGGACGTCTATCCTTTGTCGAATCTACCAAGCCTTTGTTGTGTCGTTCAAATCTTAGCTTGAGATCTTTGGTAAATCCTGTGTAAAACTTCATATCCTTCATGCTCTGCAATATATATGTATATATACACGTCAACCTCAAGCTATTTAACAGGGCGAGTATTCGACATAGACGACACTGCCGCCCTACGAATCTGATCCTTAAGTCCAAAATCCTTCCTAAAACCTTCCAACTCATTAGTCATCTGATAAATAACTTTCACCAATTCTCTTGCCTTCTGCCACCCAACAATATCCTCAAATCTCCGAATCCTCTTACCCTCACCCATCAACACAACCTCCGACCCACGACTCTCCGACTCTCAGACTCTCAGACTCTCAGACTCTTTTTGTCTTCTTTGCACCTTAGCAATAATTAACTTCATAATGTAACAACGTTCCCTACGTCCTTGGTTGATGAACTCGCAAGGTTATCAGTTTTCACAAAGAAAAATGGGCAAAGGGACCATGTCGATGCTGACCTCGTTTTTCTGTATTATATCCTGCTGATCATATGTAATAATAG
>JAGHBG010000086.1 GCA_021161105.1 Thermotogaceae bacterium
AGAAGGCTATTATGAAGGTGGTTCACAAACTTTTGAGGATTATTTTTTCTATGCTTTCCCATAAAAGTGCTTATGTCCCTCATCCTGAACGTCCCCCGTCTACTATTTTTTCATAGTTGACTTATTCTTTTAATTGGTTCTACCATTCAACCCTATCAAACGCTTGTCATGTCCTGACCACCATCTACAACAATGGTTTGTCCCGTTAAAAACGCAGCTCTTTCAGAAGCAAGGAAGATGACAACGGCAGCTATTTCTTCAGGCTTTCCCATTCTTTTCATGGGTATTTTTTCTGAAGCCTTTTCTAAAGCCTCTTCAAAAGAAATGCCCTCTCTTTTTGCAGTGTCTTCAATAAGTTGTTTCACCCTGTCAGTTAGAGTGTAACCTGGTGCAACAGCATTTACGGTGACTCCAAATGGAGCAAGTTCTCTCGACAGGGTTTTCATCATACCAGTAACTGCCATTCTGATTCCGTTAGACAGGATTAGGTTAGGGATTGGATTTCTTACAGAAATAGAAGTTAGATAAATGATTCTTCCCCATTTGTTTTCTTCCATTTTTGGTGCGAAAAGAGTAGATAACTTTTGCGCACTTAAAAAGTTTAATTTAAACGATTCCTCCCAATCTCCTGCGGTAACATCGAAAAATCCTCCAGGTTTCGGCCCACCAGCATTTAAAAACAGAATATCAGCTTTTCCAAATTTCTCAATCGTGGAATTAAAAATCTTCTTTAAGGTATCATCATTCCTTAAATCACCGTCTACGGTTAATACATCTACACCATATTTTTCCAGGATTTCTCTTGCTTTTTTTAAATTTTCTTTATCTCTTGAATTTATAACAAGATTGACTCCTTCTTTTGCAAATTCTTTGGCAACCGCAAATCCTATTCCTTTACTTGCGGCAGTAACAACTGCAACCTTTCCTTTTATTCCAAGTTTCATAATCTCACCTCACTTGCTTACCACTTTTCTAACTTCACCCACAAGTTTTCTGAACTTGTGCGAATCTCTGCTCTCCATGTAAACCCTGATCAAAGGTTCTGTTCCAGAGGGTCTTGCTAGCATCCATGTATCGGGATCATCAAAAATATATCTAACACCATCTATCTCATCTCTTTTTGAAACTTTTAACTCTGCAAATTCATTTCCAATGTGCCTGAACTTTTCCATAAGTTCTTCTTTATCTCTAGAGCTTTCTAAAGATATATCAAGTCTTGTATTGTAAAACTTTCCATATTTTTCTTCGAAATCTTTTCGTATTTCGGACAAAAGCTTGCCTTCATAGGCTATCATTTCCAGAATTAGAAGATCAGATAAGATTCCATCCTTTTCGGGTGTATGCATCTGAATGGAAAGACCACCACTTTCTTCACCAGCTATTGCTGCTCCGTTTTGCATGAGGAGCGGGCCCAAAAACTTGAACCCAACCGGTGTTTCCATGACATCTTCCTTATAATATCTTGCAACTACATCAACAGCGTGAGAGGTGGCAACACTCCTTGCAACAGGACCCTCAAAACCTTTATTTTTATATAAATGCTCTGCTAAAAGGGCAATTACTTCGTTGGGCTTTATATAGTCTCCTGTATCATCAACTACACCGAATCTGTCAGCATCTCCATCAACTGCAATTCCAGCCTGCCATTTTCTGTTTTTAACCATGTCCATAATGATTCTAAGTCTCGATTCATCAGGTTCTGGCCTTCCACCACCAAAGTATGGATCTCTGAAGTCATGGATTATCTCATATTCAGCCGCAAGTTCCTTTACAATCTTATCAAGATACCCTATAGCTGCACTGTACATAAGGTCTGCCACTATTGTGAGACCAGCGCTTTTGATCCTTTCAAAATCTATGGTTTTCTTAAGTTTTTCGTAGTACTTCGGAAATGGGTCTATTATCTCGAAAAGTCCTTCTGCCGCTGCTTCTCTCAATGATTTGCTTTTTATTTCAATTTCTTCATCTAAAACTTTTTGTATCTTTTCTTCCATCGATCTTGTAACATTTGGGAGTGCTGGGCCTGCGCTTGATGGATTGAACTTGATTCCGCAGTATTCTGGGGGGTTATGAGAAGCGGTTATATTTATACCACCATCAAGAGGCATATCAAGAATGGTGAATGATATAACAGGTGTGGGAACAGGGTTTTCTGGCATATAGACCTTTATTCCGTTTCCAGCTAATACTTCAGCAACAACGGCGGCAAATCTCTCACTCATAAACCTTGGATCTCTTCCAACGATTATCCCGTGCTTTGTTTCCTTCCTTTCTTTTAAATGTTCGGCTATTGCTTGTGCTACGGTTCTTACATTTTTGAATGTAAAATCATCTGCTATTATTCCACGCCAACCAGATGTACCAAATTTTATCTTCATAAAAAATCCCTCCTGACAATTCAACTTAAAGAGATTATACCAGAAACATTTTTCTTGTTTTCTTATACAACAATACAAAAGTCTGTGGTAGCATATGAATAGAAAATGTTTGGAAGGGTATTTTATATTGAAAGTAAGGTCGCTGACAGCATGGGGCGCTTCTATGAAAGCAAATGTTGTTTGTTTAACCATAAATAAAGTTCCTTATTTCAGGATCAATGATGGGCTTATATTGCAGAGAGACCTTGCGGTTATGGGTGGAGAAAGTATAAAAACTTCTGCTGAAGATATAGAAAACATAAAGAAACAGCTTTGGATTATGCTCAAAACCCTGAGGAGGTGGCGAGAAGGCATTGATAGAGTTAGTTAATAAAGTGTTGGATAAAGTTTGGGATAGGCTTAAAGAAGTTGAAATAAATCTTTCAAATACAACTTCACCAGGGGAGATTGCGGAGTTGTCGAAGGAATATTCAAGGCTCAAAAGAATTGTAGAAATTCATGAAGAAATCGAAACAATAAAAAACGATATAGAGCTTTGGAAGGAAATGTCAAAAGAAGATCCTGAAGTAGAAAAAGAAATAGAAAGCTTGCAGAAGAAAATAGAAGAAAAAGAAATAGAGCTTATAGCTCTGCTTGTTCCCCGGGAGAATACTGGTGGAGTTGTGATAGAGATACGGGCTGCAGCTGGGGGGGAAGAAGCAGCTCTTTTCGCCGCTGATCTCTTCAGAATGTATTCACGATATTCGGAAAGAAAGGGGTGGAAGGTAGAAATAGCAGATTTTCATAGAACGGGTCTTGGGGGGTATAAAGAGATTATTTTCTTTGTAAAGAGCCCTGAAGCTTACAAATACTTGAAATACGAAAGTGGCGTTCACAGAGTCCAAAGAATCCCTGTAACTGAGTCAGGTGGAAGAATACATACCTCGACGGCGACTGTGGCTGTACTTCCTGAGTTTGAAGATGTAAAGATAGAAATAAACCCGAAGGATTTAAAGGTTGAGACTTTTCGTGCTTCGGGTCATGGAGGCCAATATGTAAATAAAACAGAATCAGCTGTCAGGGTTACCCATATTCCCAGTGGAATTGTTGTTTCTATACAGACAGAAAGATCTCAGCATCAAAACAGAGAAATGGCAATGAGAATATTAAAGGCCAGACTTTACCAGCTTGAGCTTGAGAAAAAAATGAAGAAGATATCAGATTTGAGGAAAAGCCAGATTGGCATGGGGGACAGAAGCGAAAAGGTGAGAACTTATAATTTCCCGCAAAACAGGGTAACGGATCATAGAATAAACTATACTTCCTATAGACTTCAAGAGATATTAGACGGTGATTTGGATGAAGTAGTAATGAGACTCCAGGAAGAGGAAATTAGAAGAATTTTAGAAAAGGGGGAGATCTTTTGAAGATAAGAAGAGAAGATATAAGGATTCTCTACGATGAAGATTCCCTTAGAAAAAAAATAAAAGAGATGGGGAAAGAAATAACGGATTTCTATAAAGATAAAACAGATGTGATTCATGCTGTTTGTGTATTGAAAGGTTCAGTTCACTTTTTCAGTGAGCTTGTAT
>JAGHBG010000133.1 GCA_021161105.1 Thermotogaceae bacterium
AACTGATATGTTCTTGAGTCCGGACAAAATTAAAGCAATGATAATTATGGGAGAAAATCCTGTCGTATCTGATCCTGATTCGCAAAGAGTGGAAGAATTTTTGAAGAACCTTGAATTTTATCTCTCAATAGAGATATTTATGAACGAGTCTAACCAGTATGCTGATGTTATCCTGCCAGCAGCCTCAGCTTTTGAAAAGGATGGAACCTTTACAAACACAGAAAGAAGAGTAATGAGAGTCAGGAAAGTTCTTGAAGCTCCTGGAGAAGCAAAGCCAGACTGGTGGATAATAAAAGAACTTTCAAAACGCCTTGGATACCATATGGAGTATTCTCATCCATCGGAAATAATGGAAGAAATAAGGCAGGTAACTCCTATATATGCCGGAGTTACTTATGAAAGAATAGAGAAGAAGGGGCTCCAATGGCCGGTTAGAGATATCAATCATCCTGGAACTCCAATACTCCATGTCGGAAGATTCAACTTTCCGGATGGGAAGGGAAGATTTGTACCGGTTGAGTTCAAACCACCGAAAGAACTTCCAGATGAGGAGTACCCGTTCTATCTCACTACAGGAAGAATGCTGTATCACTTCCACACGGGTACTATGACAAGAAGGGTTAAAGGAATAAACAAGATAGTTGAAAAAGCTTATATGGAGATAAGCCCACAGGACGCAGAAAAACTTGGAATAAAAGACGAAGATGTCGTCAGAGTAACATCAAGAAGAGGCTCCATTCTTATCCACGCAAAGATAACGGACAGAATGCAACCCGGAGTTGTTTTCATACCCTTCCACTTCGCAGAGGCGAAAGCGAATATATTAACTGGCGAATTTCTTGATCCAAAAGCAAGAATACCTGAATTCAAGGTTGCCGCAGTGAAGATAGAAAAAGTGGAGGGTGTGAAGGAAGTAGAACTACCTGAGTATGTAAAGAAGCATTTGTGATATAAAGCATGAAATAATAAGGCGGGCTTTGAGCCCGCTTTTTATTTTTAAGATTAAAGAACAAATCTGTGTATAATTGAAATGGATTTTGCAGAGTGGGGGTGGTTGAATGAATAAACTCAGGTTTTTTACTATTTTATTTGTGCTGATCTTTTCAATGGCTACTTTTGCTCAATCAAATGGAATGGTGGTTACAGTGGAAGGGTATGGAATGAACAAACAACAAGCCCTTGACGATGCGTATAGAAGAGCACTTGAAGAAGTTGCTGGAGCGTGGATAAAAGCAAAAACAAAAGTTGAAGATATGACACCAATAGAAGATCTTGTTTTAAGCAGGGTTTCTGGATTTGTTAAGTTAAAGAAGATTGTAAGTTATGAATATGACGAGGATATGGAATCTTACAAAGTTGTGGCAGAGGTTGAAGTTATTGAAGAAAATGTTAAAGAAGTGATAAGTGATCTTTTGAAGGAAGCAGGTGACCCTTCAGTTGGATTGATTATTAAAGAAGAATATTCTCCCAAAGAAGGGAAATGTGAGTATGATTTAAATCCCATGTTTCTTGCAAGTTCTGGACTTAATGAAAAGTTATCGGCGGAAGGAATCACAACCCCGGATATAAGTACGTTAAGTGAATATAATGAAACTTTGAAAAAAAGTGGCGTCTCTGATAAAGACTTAGTTAAGATCTCTCAAGCTGCGGCAAATATTGTTTCTTACATTCTCTATGTAAAGGCTAATTATAGTGCAAGGTATGTTGAGGAATATGACGTGTGTTCTGTACGGTTGAACCTTGAGGGAAAGCTTGTAAGGGCAGATACAGGAGAAATTGTAAAAGCGTATGCATTCAGTGAAGTTCTGGCAGGCGGAACGCCTGAGGCTGCAATAAATAGAATTTTGAAGAAGATCATTCCAAATGTGACATCCAGGGTGGCAGAGGATATATATATGGATAGAATTGTAAAGGCATTATCTGAGAGAAATATAAAAATAAGATTTGATCTTCCAGATCCCGAATACATGGGAAAAATAGAAGATTGTGTTGTTAACGGTTATATTGATGCAAAGAAAGTCACGGTAGTCAATAAAATGGGTAACACCATCATTTTATCTATTCTAACTATGGATAAAACAGATGAGGTTTGGGAAAAGCTCAAGGATATATGCAGTGAATTTAGTTTGAGTCTTATCACTCAGTCATCGAACTTTTTGGAGGTTGAAGTTACAGGTATTTTGAATACAGGTGAAATCAAGACAATAGTTCTTAGGTTCGATCTGGAGAAATTTTCATTATCAAAAGATGTTAAAAGTTGCGTCAGCAACATAAGCGATATTAAGAGTTTTAAAAGAATATCTTTTAAACCTTATACTATAGAAGTAAAAACATATCTTGATGTAGAGGACTTGATAGATGTGATAATTAATTGCGAAGGATTTGAAGCAGAGGTAGAGGATATAGCCGAGGATGGAAGCTGGGTACTTTTTAGCGTTAAATAAGTAGATTTATGAGGGAGGGGTGTTCTTTATGAAAAGAAGATTTGCGTTCTTTCTTGTTTCATTGCTGGTTGTTTCTTTAGCTTTTTCCTGCATACGAGTGACAGGAGTAAATGTAGGTTCTTATCCACAAGTTTACATATATGCTACTATGGATGTTCCGGATCCTGAAAATGCTAATTTTTATGTGATAGAAGGTGATGAAAAATTCAGTGCAGCTTTGTCGCGTGTTAAAGCAACCATGAAAGAACCTTCAGTTGATTTTATCGTTGTATTTGACATAACAGGCAGTATGGACGATGAAATAAGAAGTGTAAAAGCGAAGATAAAAGATTTTGCTGATAAAGTGAAAAATGCTGGGTTTGACTACAGATTGAGTTTGGTAACTTTTAAAGACAGAGTTGTAAGGGGAGATTATGGATTTACCTCAGATGTAGAGTTATTTAAAAATTGGCTCTCCTTATTAACAGCGAGCGGAGGAGGAGATGATCCAGAAGCAGCTCTTGATGCTCTGATGTATGCTATGAGACTTCCTGTAAGAAGAGAATCCATGAAAGTTTTGATTCTTGTTACCGATGCTCCGTATCATTACAAAGAAGACGGGAGTGGATTTTCTAAGTATAGCGTAGATGATGTTAGATATATGGTGCAAAAATTTGGTTTCATTCTTTACTCCATATCTCCAAAGTCTTCAGAATATAGAAAACTTGTTTCAGGTTTTGGTGAAGTGTTCGATATTCATTCTTCACGAGGAATATCATTAATTCTTGATGAAATTGCCAGAGAAGTCACTTCGCAGATTGCAGTGGTTTATACAACTAAGGAAAGGGATACTGGTCAGAAGGTAGATTTTAAGCTGGAAGCTGATTACAATGGAAAGAAAGGCTCAGGAGTTTACGCTGCTTTTGGCAGTTATGTAGTTCCTTCGCGTCCTAAAGTAGAAAATCTTACGATTATAGCAGAAGGTCAGGCGTTTGTGGATCCTAACAAGCCAGAAGCACAAGCAATTTTAATGGCAAGAGAGGCTGCGATTTTAGACGCGAAAAGACTGATTTTAGAATCTCTGGATAAGGTTAAAGTAGATGAGGAAATAACAATAGAGGATGCAATGATGACAAACGAAGATTTGAAAACGCAGGTTAATGGTGTCATAGCTGGTGGAGAAGTTGTGAGCGAAGATTATGATGAGGAATGGGGAGTTTATACCGTTGAAGTAAAGGTTGATTTACAAAGAATATATGACAACATTTTGCATACTACAAAATATGTTCCTAAATGGGATAAAAGGATAGTTATAGGCCGGGGAGTTGTGGCTATTAACGATAAAGTAAAACCAGCTGGAAGAGCTGTGCTTTTGGCAAGAAGAGGAGCTATTGCCGAAGCGCAGGCTAACTTGCTTGCAGTGATAAAAGGAATGCATATAGATGCCGATACTACAGTTGAGGATGAAATGCGTGTTAATGTCAATTTAACCGCAAAGCTTGAAGGGGTTTTAAGAGGAGCAATAGTTATTGACGAGATGAAAAATCATACGAGCTTAGAAGAAATAATGAAAAAGGGGTATTACTGGGTATCAATGGCAGCACCAGTTGATAGCAGAGGTTTTCAGTATCTTCTTGAAAAGTACGGTCAAAAGGTAAGTGGCGGAGAAACTATATTAAGCGCTGTTGAGGGAACAAGCTCAAAGCCAGAATTTAAGCCATCTATTGTTGCTAAAAAGGTTAAATGGCTCATAATAGATGCCAGTGGTAACGAGATTATGTTAACGCTTCATGGATACACTCTATGTTCTAAAGATGGAAAAGTTGTTTTCACTCCATCAGTAGAGGAATCTGATGAACTTCCAATGGACATGCTTGTATCGTTGAGTGAGGCATTGAGCGAGCATCCCAATGCGGTTGTTTATAAAGCTATAAAAGTTGACATTATAGACGCAAAAGTATATGTTGATGCTGATTATGAGACTTTAAGAAAATTGATATATGATCAGGGTATAGGAGAGAAAGGCAATATAACCATAGTTTCCGATCGGCTTAAGATGGGTTCAGGAGGTGAATAAAATTGCGCCTAAGAAAAGCAAATGTTGATGATACCACTCTCTGGTTGATAGTTGGTGGAGCTGCTTTGATTGGTTTGATGGGAATATTTTTCTTAATGAATAGTGGAAAACATGTTTCGCAATGTGATCTTACGCCGCCACCGGGATACGTTTATGGTGTTGGTGATGCTATCGAAGATAGCGAATCTAAAGCAAGGGCAGAAGCTATGGAAATAGCCCTTGATGATCTTGTCGGTAAGTTGATAGTTACAGTTGAGTCTGAAAAAGAGCTTAATAAATATATGGTTGCTGTAGAGAATAAGGGAGAAGTGGAAAAATCAGGAGCAGAGTCTATGAAAGTTAAGGTTAATCTGAAAAGTGTTCTTCAGGTATCGAATTTTCAAACAAAGGAATGTGTATTAGAAAAGGGAAATAGATACCATATAAAAATAATAGTTTATATGCCAGAGCTTTATGCTCAAAATCTTGTTCTTGCTTACAGTTATTCTCAGGTAGTGAAAGAGCTTGTGAAAAACAGACAATATTTCACTGCTTTGGAATTTGCACAAAAATTGAAGGAACATTCTTTGATGATTCAACCAGTCCCTCCCTCAATAGCTGACAGCTCAAAGTACATAGCAGAAGCTGAAGAAGCTGTCAAGAAGGCAAAAGCTATAATGGCAAAGCTTGATACGATTGATGTCTCTACTTCAGAAGGGTACATGAAGTATCTTGTTTACCTTAACGAACTTTCAAAAACGGCATCTGATGTTCCAGATTTTGATCAATATATTGGAAAGATAAAAAGTTCAAAATCAGTTACTTTTAACCTTGAAGGTCCAAGATACGTTGTTAAAGGTCAAAAAGTTATTTTGAAGCTTAAAACTGTTCCAGCAGTTGAGGGTTCTTATAAAGTAAACCTGAAATCTTTTGGAGGGAGCTTTCCAGAAGAAACTTATTTAGAAGATGGTCTGGCTTTAATAGAAGGTTATGTGAAAGGTGATACAGCGGAAGTTGAAGTTAACTTATCAAATGTTGTTGTGGTTGATTGGAAACCGGATGCTGTATATAGCCATAATCTGAAGAATGTTGTAAAAGCTTTGCTGTCCACGGCGGAAAGACCTTACGAGAAAGTGATATTTCTTCCGAGGAATTGGAAAGGTTGTGATATAGAGGCTGCTTATTATGCACAAAGAATGGCAGTGGATTTTGGCTGGAAAGTTGTAGATGTTGAAAAAGTCGCTGAAAATTTTGGGAAGCTCTTTCCAACTTATGAAGATGCTAAATTTGAAATGGCTTCTCCTGTTTATGTAGAGGTTAATAATTCTGGTGCGTCTCTTTATGGAGCAAGGAGATCTCAAATAGAGGTCGACGGGTGGTCTCCAGATAGTTGTATTAATGAGTATATGGAAATATTCGCGAAGGCTGCTGTAATGACCAAGAATTTTGAGGCGGTCCGATCGTATCCTGATAGCTTCATTAAATCTGTTGCATTTATGCTTGATGGAAAGCTTGAGAGAGCTTTATCAGTATTGGAAGGTATGGAAGATAAAAGGGCGATATTGTTGAAAGCTTACATAAGTTATCAAATGGGAAATTATAAAGATGCTGTACAGCTCTCCAAAGATGTTACAGAAGATTACCCAGAACATGCATATTGGATAATGGCGAGATCCTTTGCTAAGATAAATGATTCCGTGTATCTGTTAAAGGAAATGAGAGATCTGTACAGAGCCATAAAAAATGTTAAAGATTGTCACCCCGGATATTATGCAGCAGCGGTTCTTTTAGAAAAATTTGGAAACTACAATGAAGCGAAAGATTGGATTTTAAAGGCGCTTGATATAGATTCAAATAACCCGGAATATTTATACGAGTATGCAAAAATACTTCATGGGCTTAAAAAGGACGATAAGGCAAAAGGAATACTTGTGAATTTGTCTGAAGAGAATTTGCCAATGTCCTTGAAAGAAAAAGTGGAACAGCTTTTGGAAAAAATAGAAAAATAAAGAACCATTATTAATGAAAAATCTGGCGCCTTTTTGGCGCCTTTTTATATGTTGTTCATAATATGCAGGATTTTCTGAATTTCTTCTTTTATTTTGCTGGCTTTTTTGTAGTCTTCGTTTTCAACCGCTTTATCAAGGCGTTTTTTAAGTAGATATATATGCCTTTCATATATTTCTTTTGTTATTCTCTTGTCAGTTTCTTTGTCTTTTTTGAATAGTATTCTCAGAACTGCAACAGGCATTTTTATGAAAACATCTGAGTGCTCACCGCCTATTTCAAATTTACGGGTTACGGCAGCTTCCTGAACTATAGTTGCGTGAGCTGTAAGCATCTTTAAGCCAGATATAGAAACTTCGTTTCCCTGCTTTATTGTTTCTATCAGGCATTCTTTACAATATGCTGCGGCTTTTGGAATTCCATCTGAATGAAATTTATACACATATTCTGCTTCTTTACCACATCTTTGGCACCGCACTTTATTCCACCTCTTTAGAATTATACATACTCATTGCTTTATCAATTCCATCATTTATTATAACTTCAAAGGCTTCTTTTGCCGCAGTAATAACTTTGTATAATTTAGATAGTTCTTCATCAGAAAACTCTCCCAGAACAAATTCTGCCAATCGCATTCCAGCGGGTTTTGGACCAATACCTATACGTATCCTTTTACAATTTTCTGTTTCTAAAACGTCGATTATAGATTTTATTCCATTGTGTCCTCCATCAGAACCCTTTTTTCTTATTCTTATTTTTCCCAAAGGGAGCCATATATCATCGTAAGCTACGATCATATCCTCTATCTTTAAATTGAATTTTCTCATAAAATACGGAAAAGCTTCTCCACTCAAATTCATATATGTCGTAGGTTTAATAAGTATGAAGTCTGTGCATTTGCTATATATATAAAGACGCTCCCCTTCCCACGGGGAGCATCTACACTCATTTTGTATATAATCAACGAGAATGAAACCCACATTATGTCTGGTGAAGACATACTGCGCGCCGGGATTTCCAAGTCCCACCAGGCAATACATTACTCCTCTTCCTTTTCTTTACCTTTCTTTATAACCTCAGGTTGTGCTTCTTCTTGTTCTTCTTCAGTTGCTACTTCTTCAACAGCTTCCTCTTCTACACCTCTTCTTGGGGCTATGACAACGGCCAGAACTTCTTCTTCATCGAGTGTTGGTTTTACATCCTCAGGAAGTTCGAGATCCTTAACATGTAAACTTTCACCAAGTCCGAGATTTTCTATGTTGACTTCGATCTTGTCGATTATCTTATCAGGGTCGATTTCAACTGGAAGTTCCTCAACAAGGATTTCAAGAAGTCCTCCTCTTTCAACGCCAATAGGTTTACCTATGTATTCAATAGGAATGTTTGTGTGCATCTTATGACCTTTCATTGGTACATAGAAATCGATGTGTACGATATTATCATGAACCTTGTCTCTTTGTATCGTTTTGAGAAAAACTCTGATATCTTTTTCTCCGTCGTCTGTGATCAATTTTAAAGTAATTGGCGTAGTTTCCGTAATGTGATGGAAAACCCTTTCAACCTCGGATTTCTTGAGCTTAATTGGGAAGGGTTCCTGAGCAGGTCCGTAGACAATGCCCGGAATGTAACCTGCTTTTCTCAATCTTTTTACGGGTCTTTTTCCAAGTTCTTTTCTAATTTCCGCGTGAAACGTTGCCGTCTTCATACGCCTATCCCTCCTTTAAGAGTTTTCGGCGCGCCTGTAATGTTATATCACAAACTTCGAAACTGTTAAAGGGATAAGTTGGAGTGTAAGTAGATTGATAGGTCATTTTGCAAAAATTCTGATAGAATAAAAAAGAAAGCAACAGGAAAGGGGATTTGATGATTATGAGAAAAACATTGCTTTTGTTTTGCCTGATAATTTTTGCTGTTTTAAACTTTTCTGGGATCGTTCATGTGAATTCGAGTTTTGTGTATCCAGAGGAAGAGAAGATAACATATTCTGGGAGTGTAACGGCGATAATAGAGGAAGATGGAGTTACCCTTTATTCCAGTACAATGATGGTCTTTAAAGAAAATGGAAAATGGGAAAAGATAGAAGCTCGTGAACCTGTAAGGGTTGAAACAAAAGATATCAGTGCAGATTCACAAAGATTGATTTATTACCTTTCCAAAAAGACTGGAAAGCTTATCAGTGATGTTGTTGCGGTTCTTGAAGGTCGGGATTCTACGGTCACGACTGATCTATTGGAATTCGATCTCGACAAGGGAAAGTATTGGTCTGATAAGCCTACTACAGTTAAAAGAAAAGATGTAACGATGAATGGTGAGGATTTTTCTTACACAAAAGATGCATCATTACTTGAATATGGAAAGAATTTTTCAGCGGTTAAAGAGGGAAGTAATACAGCAAAGATATACGGGGATTCGGCTGCTGTTGACCTTGAGAAGGAGATAATGGAGGTTTCTAAGAATGTTCGACTCGTTACAGAGGATTCAACCATATCAGCTAACAGCATGGAATATGATTTGAAAAACTCTGGAAAGCTTTTTGGGTATGTAAGAGGTCTTATAGATAGAGAAGGCTCTTTAACAAGGTTCGAATCTGATATCTTAACTTTTGATATTGAAAAAGAGATATATGAAGGAGTAACAAAAAGTAGTACATGCGTGAAAATATGGAAAGATAAAACTTATATAGAAGCGGGTAGATTTGTTTACAGGAGGAAAGAAGGATTCCTGGAGCTTTATGACAGGATTTTTATATGGGATAGAAAGAAGGATGTGAAGATGTGGGCGAAGAGAGCGATTATGTACTTGGATGAGGAAAAGATGAAGGCGTGGGATGTTAGAACGGAAATTGAGGTGAAATGATGAAACTGATAGTTCCCCATAGAAATCCTGACTTTGACGCTTTCGCTTCTGCTGTTGCGGCGAAGCTTTTGTATCCAGATTATGAGATAGTTATCAGTGGTCAACCAAATCAGAACCTTGAGGAGTACATAAAAATATATGAAGATAAGTTTCCTTTTCTTAAGGAAAGCTCAATTTCGGTTGATGAAACGGTTGAATGTGCTATCGTTGTTGATACTGCAAGTCCTAAGAGAATAAGTAAAAAGGTTCTTTCTTTAATAGAGAAAGCAAAGAAAGTCATTATATATGACCATCATCCTGGTATAAAGGAAGGAGGGCTTGAAGGAGAAAGTCACATAGAAGCACTTGGTGCTACGACAACAATGATGGTGGAGATGATCAGGGAAAAGGGAATAGAAATTGATTCAATTACCGCAACTCTTTTTATGATAGCCATATATGAAGATACTGGTAACCTCTTATATTCGTCAACAACTCCAAGGGATTTGGAAGCGGCTAAGTTTCTTTTAGAAAACGGTGCAAATCTTGTTGAAGTTTCTGAGTACATAAAACTTGACCTGACCTATGACCAGCAGCAGATATTTGAAAAGCTTCTGGAAGATCAGAAAGAATACAACGTGAATGGGGTACCTGTTGTTATCGCAAAAGCAGAGTATGAAAAGTTTGTGGGAGGCTTGAACATTGTTACTGGAAAAATCTGGAATCATCTTGGGGTGGAAACTTTAATATCTGTGATAAAAATGGGAAAAAAGGTTTACATAATAGGAAGAACATCCTCTCCTGATGTGGATATAGGTGGATTGATGAAAGAGCTTGGTGGTGGAGGTCATAAAAAAGCTGGATCAGCATCTATTAAGGCTCAAGATATAAATGAAGTTTTAAGCCAGCTATTTGAAAAGCTAAAAAAACATATAACTCCTGCTCTTCGTGCAAGGGATGTGATGTCGTCGCCGGTGAAAGTAATATACGCAAATCAGAAAATAGAAGAAGCTAACAGGATAATGGAGATGACCGGCCATAATGGTTTTCCTGTGGTTGAAGGAAATAAACTTGTTGGAATTGTGACGAAAAAAGCTGTTGATAAGGCTATGAACCATGGACTTGGTGATCGGCCTGTGAAATCAATAATGATGCCAAAACTGATAACTGCGACTCCTGATACACCTTTGAATCAAATTAGACAGATGATGGTAGAAAATTCCATTGGAAGGATACCTGTATTGGAGAATGGTGTATTAGTTGGTATTGTTACAAGAACAGATATTTTAAGAGCTATATTTGGCAATACGGGTGGGAAGAAAAGGGTAGAAGGAGTTTATATAAAAGACGGGAAAATTTTCACTGATATTAAGGATATAATGAGGGAAAGAATTCCACCACGGATATTGAACCTTTTAAGACTTCTTGGAACTCTGGCTGAGGAAATAGATATGAAGATTTATGTTGTGGGAGGGTTTGTCAGGGATCTCCTTCTTGGAAAACCAAATGAAGATATCGATATCGTTGTTGAGGGAAGTGGAGTGGAGTTTGCAAAATATGTAGCGAAGTTCTTTAAGGTTAAAGTGGTGAATCATGATCAGTTCATGACGGCATCACTTTTCTTCAAGGATGGATTTAGAATCGATATTGCAACAGCTCGAACGGAGTATTACCAATCCCCTGCAAAACTTCCTGAGGTTGATATAAGTACAATAAGAAATGATCTCTACAGAAGGGACTTCACCATAAATGCAATGGCTATAAAGTTAAATCCCGGTGAGTTCGGTATTTTATATGACTTTTTCAGCGGAAAAAAGGACTTAGAAAATGGAATAATAAGAGCTTTGCATACCCTTTCATTTGTCGATGATCCTACAAGGATATTGAGAGCAGTTAGATTCGAGCAAAGGTTTGACTTTAGGATAGAAGAAGTTACGGAGAAGCTCATGAGAGAGGCCGTGGATAATGGATATTTAGAGAAAGTTACAGGAATGAGATTGCGTCAGGAAATTGAAAAGATATTGAAGGAAAGTGAACCGTTAAAAACTATAAGAAGACTCGCAAGTTTCGATGCTATAAAGCATCTATTTCCCAGAACTTTTTACACACAGGTTATGGACGAGAAGCTGAAAAGAATGTTCACCTTTTTACCGTGGGCTAAAGAATATTTCAAAAAGGTCAATGATTTTTACGCACTTGTGTACATATTTCTTGAGTATTATGATGAAGGTAGTTTGGAATATGTTAAGTTCATATATTCAATACCTGATAAGGTTACAAACGAATTGAGGGATCTTGAAAAAAGAGTTCAAAAGATCGTTGAAGCAATAAAAAATTCAACCATGCCCTCTCAACTGCATGATATATTTAAGAAGATTTCACCAGAAGGGGTATGTTACATTGCATCATATCTTGAAGAGGAAGACCAGAAGAAGCTAAAAAACTTTTTTGAAAGGTTAAAGAGCTCAAAACCGAAAGTGGTTAATGGAAAGTACCTGCAAGAACTTGGGGTAAAACCTGGTCCGGAAATAGGCAGGATCATAGATGAAGTGATAAAAGCAAAATTGGATGATAGAGTGAAAGACGAAGAGAGTTTTGTGAAGGAGTTGATAGGGATTGAGAGTACCACCAATAAAAGCGACAATAAAGATTGATAAAGAAGTAAAAGATGTGTGGAAAGTGATTTTCAATGAAAATGGGTGGGATAGTTGGTTTACAGATGGAATGAAAGTGGAACTTTTTGAAGGTGGAAAGATATTTTTTAGATGGGTTATAGAAGGGGAGGAAGTTATAGACAGAGGAATAAACATAGCTGTTGTAGAAAACAGACTATGGGAATTTGAATGGAATGAGTATGAGGATGGATACAGGTCAAGAACTGCTATTAAGCTCCATGAAGCCTACGATAGAGGTACATGGGTTGAAATAGAAGATAGGGTTATAGTTCTCAAAGAAAAAGATTTTGAAATAGCTTTTAGCTGTGCTGTGGGTTGGGGAGAATTTTTAACAAGGCTCAAGCTTTGGCTTGAAAGGGGCATCAGGGTTTGATTGTATATGAAGTTTTCGTAAGGTCTTTTAAAGATGGAAACGGTGATGGTATAGGTGACTTAAAAGGCATAATGGATTCAGTGGAGTATTTTGAATACCTCGGAGTGGATACTTTGTGGCTCACTCCAATATTTTTCTCTCCATCTTTTCATGGATATGATGTAGCCGAGTATTATTCTGTAAATCCGTTGTATGGTAACATAAACGATTTTGAAAATCTCGTAGATACTCTTCATGCACATGGAATGAGGTTAATCATTGATCTTCCCTTGAACCATACGAGCTTTTTGCATAGATGGTTTTCAGAAAAGCCAGATTACTATGTCTGGGCTGATGTGAATACTGATATAAATGAAACAAGATCCTGGGACAACATTCCTGTATGGCATTCATCAGAGAGAGGATATTATAGAGGAACTTTTGGGAGATGTTTTCCTGATCTTAATTACGAAAATCCAGAGGTTGTAGCCCAGGCTCTTGATATAGTCAGATTCTGGAAGGAGAAGGGTGTTGATGGTTTTAGATTTGACGCTGCAAAGCATATATACAATGATCATGAAAAGAATTTGAAGTTTTGGAAGAAAATCGTTGAAGTCACGAAAGAAAACTTAAATGTGGCGGAGGTCTGGGATGTTCCAGCTGTTATGGAAAGATATGCGGATGTTGTTGGATATTCTTTTAATTTCACAGTATTTGGCGCATTAAGAAAGAGTGTTTTTGAAAAAAACCCTCTTCCTCTATATGAAGCGCTTCTTCTGGTTAAAAATTCAATGTCTAAATACTTTAACTTTCTGTCCAATCATGATGTAACAAGACTTGCTTCTGATGTTCCAGGTGAGAGGGAAAGGCTCTTTGCTTTTGGAATACTTTTCACCCTTCCTGGAATACCTGTTTTATTTTACGGAGATGAGCTTGGAATGCCTGGAGTTTACGATCCTTACTCCCCAGAAGATGTTGTAGAACCTTTCCCCTGGACGGAGGATATGTGTTCAGGTGGAAATACAAGGTGGAAGTCTTCAAAATTTGCAAAGCCATACCGTGGGTATTCTGTGCATTATCAAAAGCACCATGGGGGTTTTTTGACAAAAATAAAGGCCTGGCTTGATTTTAGAAGAAAACAGTCTTGGATTGATAATGCAGATTTAACAGAAATTTATCAAAATAGAGACAAGCTTGTGTATACTATAAGTAAGGAGGAAAAGTCTGTAAAAGTATCTCTGGATTTTCGAACTTTCAGTATTACCCTATCTTGAGGAGGTGATTTTTATGGAATACAAAGTTATAGGAAGAGGGGTTCAGATTTCCGATGCAATAAAGAATTATGTAAAAAGAAGGTTTGAGAAAATAGAAAGAGTACTCAATGATGGGGATGTAACATCCATGGAAATCAGGATAGAAAAAGATGCAGAGAATTACGTGCTGAAAGTTGTGATGAACCTGAAAGGATATATACTGACAGTTGAAGAAAGGAACACAGACATGTATGCAACAATAGATTTTGCATCTGATGCGCTTGAAAAACAGGTCAAAAAACTTAGAGATAAATCGAGGGCAAGACATAAAGCAGGAATTAAAGGATTGTCAGAAACCATTGCAGGTGAAATGGTAAAGCCGGAATATGAGCCTGAAACGCCTGAGGAGAAGATAACATCTGTGAAGAGAGCTCCTCTTACACTTATGAATGTTGAAGAAGCAGTTCTTCAAATGGATGTTATGGACCATAATTTCATGGTATTTAAGAACGCTGAAACCGGGGAAGTTAATGTGTTATACAGAAAGAAAGACGGGGAATATGGACTGCTTGAACTTTTTGAGTGAGGTGAGCTGTTGAACAGGTTAATAATTGGAAAGGGCGCCTCCGGTTACATGGGGGCGCTTTTTGAAGATAATAGGATAGTAGAAATATTCCATGAAGATTTTGAAAGCATATCGGGGAATATTTATCTTGGAAAGGTAGAAAATGTAGTAAAGACCTTAGGAGGAGCATTCATTGATATTGGAGCTGGAAAGAAAGCGTTTCTAAAACTTAAGGACATTACATCCCTCTACCAGAAAGAGATCCTGAAAGATAAGAATCTTAAGTCCAGAATGAAAATCTTGGTTCAGGTGAAAAAGGATGAAACGAAGAAAAAAGGTCCCCAGGTTACAACCAGGATCAGTATTCCTGGGAGGTTTTTGGTATATTTTCCGGTAAGTTTTGCTATGGGAATATCAAAAAAGATAGAGGGAGAAGAGAGGGAAAAGTTGAAGAAATTTTTAAGGGAGTTAAGGGAGAAGGGTAGAGGGGTTGTTATAAGAACTGCCGCATCAGGTATAGATGAGGAGATAATACTGGAAGAGTATAGGGAGCTTAAGAAGACATGGAAAAATATTGTAAAAACATATAAAAGATCGAGAAAGGTAAAACTTCTTTACACAACTCCCACCGTGGCGGATCTTATTTTGAGGGATAAAGTCAACAAAAAAATAGCAGAAATAATCACCAATGATCCTGATGTTAAGGAAAAAGCAGAAGAACTTATAAGAAAGTACAGGTTTAAAAACACAACTGTTAGATACGAAGAGGGGGACATTTTTGAAAAGTACGATGTATACAACAAAATGAAGGAAATAACAAAAAGAACTGTCCATCTTGACAGTGGCGCTGAGATAATTATAGATAGAACAGAAGCATTGACAGCGATTGATGTAAACACAGCATCAAGTGTAAAAGGTCGTGATCAAGAGAACCTGATCCTGAAGACAAATATGGAGGCGGCAAAAGAAATAGCACGGCAGCTCAGACTGAGGAACATAGGTGGAATTATAATAATTGACTTCATAAAGATGAGGACTGATGAAAATCGGGAAAGGGTTATAAAAGTATTGAAAGAAGAATTGAAAAAAGATAGTGCAAAAACAGAGGTTTTTGGCTTTACAAACCTTGGTCTTTTGGAAATGACAAGAAAAAGGACATCTAAACCAATAGAAGATCATTTTCTGTCAACATGTCCTGTTTGTCATGGAACAGGTTTTGTTTTATCACCTAAGTTAATTTTTTCTCGTTTAGACTCTGATATTGATAAAATAAAGGATGTGAAAAAGATAAGGATCACAGTACATCAAAATATGTCAGGTTACATAACAAGTGGTGTTATAAGAAAGTGGAAGAAAAAAGCTGAAGCTGATGTAGAAATAAATTTCTCATGGTACGATCCAAACTCGTACGATATAAAGTATTACAAATAGAAGAAGGAGGGAACCGGAATGGTTGTGAGACCTTTCAAAGGTTTGAGGCCAAGGAAAGATATGGTGGGAAAGGTAGCGGTAAGGCCCTACGATGTTGTAACAACAGAAGAAGCAAGAGAGGAAGCAAAGAAAAACCCCTATTGTTTTTACAGAGTCACACGACCGGAAATAGATTTTGAAGGCGAAGTTGATACAAAATCTGACGAGGTTATTAAAAGGGCACGAGAAAATCTTGAGTGGCTTATTAAGGAAGGTGTTATGATTCAGGATGAAAAGCCTTGTTTTTATGTTTACAAACTCCAGCGTGGAGATCATACTCAAATAGGACTTGTTGCCACTTTTTCTGTTGATGAGTATCAGCAGGGAAGGATTAAGAAGCATGAGCTTACAAGAAAAGATAAAGAGGATGAAAGAGCAAAACATGTTTACATAACAAGGGCACATACAGGTCCTGTCTACCTCATGTATGAGTCTGATGAGGAGGTAAACAAAACATTTGAAAGTGTTGTGAATGAAAAGGAACCTGAATATGATTTTGAGGATGGAAGTGGAGTGCGACATACTTTTTACCTTGTTTGTGAGGAAGAAAAGATAGATGAAATAGTTGAAGCTTTTAAGAAACTCGATGCTCTGTATATAGCTGATGGTCACCACAGAGCTGCTGCGGCATCCAGAGCAAGAGAGTGGTGGAAGAAAGATAATTCCAATCACACGGGAGAAGAGGAATACAACTACTTCCTTGCTGTGGTATTTCCCCACGACAGGCTAAAAGTCTACGAATACAACAGAGTGGTTAAGGATCTTAATGATATGAGCAAAGAAGAGTTCTTAGAGAAGTTAAAGGAAAAATTCAATGTAGAAAAAGCCCCGCAAATACCATATAGGCCCAGGGATGTACATGAGTTTGGAATATATTTTGGAAATGGCGAGTGGTATGTAATGACCCCCAAGGAAGGTATTTTTGATCCTAACCATCCTGTTGAAAAATTAGATGTGCAGATACTTCAGAAAAATGTTCTGTCTCCTTTCCTTGGTATAGAAAATCCAAGAACAGACCCAAGAATAAGCTTTGTACCTGCAGTATATGGTCTTGGGGATCTTATAGATGCTGTTGATAAGGAAGGATTTGCAGTTGGATTTGCTCTCTATCCCACTCCGGTGGAAGCCATTATTGAAATTGCTGATGCTGAACTGATAATGCCACCAAAGTCTACCTGGTTCGATCCAAAACTCAAGAGCGGTATAGTAGTTCATCTTATAGATTGACGGCGAAGAGAAATAAATCCAGTTAGATTGAGCATTATATGGTAAAAGAGCGGTGGGAATATATTCCCGCCGCTTATCTTTACAGTTATAGCGAGGAGTGTTCCAAGGATGAATCTTACCATTACAACCATGTAAGAAACCTTTTCGATTTTAGAAAAATAATTTACAAAGTGAGCCAGGGAAAAGATCAAGCCGTTAAGTATACAGGCGTTGTATGTCAGTCCCATATGATACAGGATTATTCCTCTAAATATTAATTCTTCCGCGGCTGGATAGAGAAACACCATCGGCACGAAAAAACCTTTTGCGTTTATCTGCATGGTTGTATCCCTTGCAAAGAGGTTGTAGATGATCACTGGAAAGAATACATACCAGAGAGGCAATGAAACTTTTACATAAAAACCTACTTTAGAGGTAAAATAAAGAAAAAGAGAGAGGAAAAAGAGGGAAATAGATTGAATTTTTACTTGAAACACCGCTCCCTTTTTCTTTGATATATAAGATGTTAAGGTCATCGTTAATAGATATAAAAAAATAGTTATACCGATTTGGAACATGACAAATAATGATACCATAAAGGAGGGTGAATGATGACATTATATGAAAAAATTAAGGAAAGAAAGGCAAAAGTTGGAGTTATTGGATTTGGTTATGTGTGTCTTCCTTTAGCAGTTGAAAAGGCGAAAGCTGGCTATACCGTCCTGGGGTTTGATATACAACCGAAAAAAGTTGAAATGGTGAACAGTGGGATAAACTACATCGGTGATGTGGTGGATGAAGAGCTTAAGGATCTTGTCAAAAACGGGAAGTTGAGTGCAACAACGGATTTTGACAGGCTTGCAGAGTGCGATGTAGTTGCAATTTGTGTTCCAACACCCATTGATGAGCATAAGGTTCCTGATCTTTCTTATGTAGAAAGTACCGCAAAAGAGATAGCTAAAAGACTCCATAAGAACATGCTTGTGGTTCTTGAAAGCACAACTTATCCGGGGACAACAGAAGAAGTCGTACTTCCCCTTCTTGAAGAAACTGGCCTTAAAGTAGGGAAAGATTTCTACCTCGCTTTTAGCCCTGAAAGGGTTGATCCAGGAAATAGAAGGTATAAAACTAAAAACACTCCCAAAGTCGTTGGTGGTGTAACTGAGGAGTGTACAAAACATGCAAAAGCCTTATATGAGAATGTTCTTGACGCACCTGTCTTTGTTGTATCTTCACCAAGAGCTGCCGAGATGACCAAGATTTTGGAGAATACTTTTAGAATCGTGAATATTGCTCTTATCAACGAAATGGCAATTGTTGCTTCAAGAATGGGAATAAATATCTGGGAAGTTGTAGAAGCCGCCGCTACAAAACCGTTTGGTTTTATGCCATTCTATCCGGGCCCTGGAGTTGGAGGGCACTGCATACCGATAGATCCTTTCTATTTGACCTACAAAGCGAGAGAATACGACTGGCACACAAGGTTAATTGAAATGGCGGGTGAGATAAATGACTTCATGCCAGAATATGTTGTTCAAAGGCTCCAGGATATATTGAATGAAAGAAAGAAGGCCATGAACGGAGCGAAAATTCTGGTAATAGGTGTGACTTATAAAGGTGATGTGGCAGACCTTCGGGAATCTCCCGCTCTTAAAGTAATAGAGAACCTTGAAAAGAAAAAAGCAGAAGTCCTGTATTTTGATCCGTTAATAGAATCTTTCACTCATAAAGGGAAGGAATACAAAAGGGTTAATCTTACAAAAGAGCTTCTTGAAAATGTCGATGGGGTGATAATAACCACAGCTCATAAAAATGGAGTAGATTATGAATTTATAATCAAACATGCGCCGTTTGTCTATGATACGAAAAATATCACAAAAGATATAAAGGAAAGCAGAGATAAGATATATCTTCTCTGATCGGGGGTGTTCAAAATGAAAGTAGCGGTTATCGGGGCTGGAAATGGTGGGCAAGCTCTGGCAGCTTTTTTATCCATGCGAGGTGCTGATGTTACTCTTTTTAATAGATCAAGAAAGAGAATCGCACCGACGATTAAAACAAGAGCAATAAGGCTTGAAGGTGAAATTCAGGGTACATTTAAGATTTCTTTTGCAACAACGGATATAGAGGAGGCAATTAAGGGAAGAAAGCTCATAATGGTGGTAGTTCCTGCCTTTGCACATAAAGATGTCGCAAAAAAAATGGCACCTTACATAGAGGATGGTCAGGTTATCATTCTTAACCCGGGAAGGACTGCCGGTGCTATAGAATTTAAAAGAACTCTGGAGGAACTTGGTGTTGATAAAGATATAATAATTGCCGAAGCGCAAACCTTTATCTTTGCGTCAAGGCTTACCAACCCGGGTGTTGCTAAGATCTTCAGGATAAAAAACGCAGTACCCGTTTCAGCACTGCCGGCAACAAAGAATGATATTCTGGAGGAGGTTTTAACTCCTCTTATACCAGAATTTGAAATAGCGGATAATGTGATATACACAAGTTTTAACAACATAGGAGCAGTTTTTCATCCTGCAGTTTTACTTTTAAATGCAGGAAGGATAGAGTCTTCGGCTGGAAAGTTTGAATTCTACCTTGAAGGTATAACTCCATCTGTGGCAAGAGTTCTGGAGAAAATAGATGAAGAAAGGTGCAGAGTAATGGAAGCATTGAAAGAAGAGCCAATGACGGCGAAAGAATGGCTTAATTATGCTTATGATATACGGGGTGAGGATTTGCATGAGGCAATACACAACAATCCTGGTTATCAGGGAATAATGGCACCTCCCAGTTTAGCCAACAGATATATATTGGAAGATGTCCCAATGAGTCTTGTTCCTATTTCCTCATTTGGTAGGATGCTTGGAATACCCACACCAACAATAGATTCGATAATTCAGATAGCAAATGTAATGATGAAAAAGGATTTCTGGAAAGAAAGTAGAACCGTTAAAAGTCTTGGGTTTGAGGGAAGGAGCGTTGAAGAAATAAGAAAATATGTGATGGAGGGGGAATTGTGAAAATACTTGGTGGCGCCATCGGAAGTGATGTTCATACTGCAGGGCTTGTAATGTTTTTGGAACTTGCAAAAAAGGAAGGTTTTAAAACTATCAATTTAGGAGCTGCCGTTCCAGTTGAAAAGATGGTCGAATTTATTGAGAGAGAAAATCCTGATGTTGTGGCTATCGGTTACAGATTGGGTAGAGAGCCTTTAAAGAGACTTCTTAATGAATTTTTCAGCTTAATTGATGAAAAGGAACTGGGGGAGAGAATATTCATATTCGGCGGCACCATAGAAACCGCAGAAGTTGCAAGAAGTTTCAGCAGATTTCATGCGGTTTTTGATGGAAGGCAGGAAACAGAAGATGTGATAATGTTTTTGCGTGGTGAAATGAGAAAGAAAGAAAAAGGGGGAATCCCGCCTCAAACACTCTGGGAAAGAGTTGAATATAAAAAGCCCTATCCTTTGTTCAGGCATCATATAGGGCTTCCAACGATGGAAGAAACTGTTAAAGAAATAAAAAAGCTGGCAGAGTCAGGAATGCTTGACATAATCTCAATAGCACCTGATCAGAATGCACAGCAGTACTTTTTTGGACCGGAAAAGATGGATAAAAGCCAGGATGGTGCCGGCGGTGCACCGATAAGAAGCGTTGAAGATTTTGAAAAACTTTATGAAGCATCAAGAAGAGGGAATTACCCACTTGTCAGAAGTTATGCAGGCACGCGGAATCTGTTGAAGTTTTCTAAATTATTGAAGGAAACAATAAACAATGCATGGGCTGCAATACCTGTTTTCTGGTATTCAGAGCTTGATAAAAGAAGTGAAAGACCTTTAGAAGAAGCGATAAAAGAAAATTTGGAAGCTATAAAGTGGAACGCAGAAAATGGTATTCCAGTTGAGATAAACGATGCGCATCAATGGGGATTAAGGTTTGCTCACGATGCTCTTGTTGTTGCAGACACCTATTTGATAACCTATATTGCGAAAAAGCTTGGCGTTAAACACTATGTTCAGCAGTACATGCTCATGACTCCTCACTTTTTAAGTCCGAAATACGATATTGCAAAAAACATCGCCATGAAAGAAATCGTGAAATCTTTTGAGGATTCCACCTTCGAAACCTACACCATGATAAGGGCGGGGCTTCTTTCTTTCCCGGCGGATTCCCACATGGCAATGGGTCAGCTCGTGTCTGAGATGTTCTATGGAGCTTACCTTGAGCCTGATATAGTCCATGTTGTAGCCTACTGTGAGGCAATAGAAAGAGCAAAAGCAAAAGAAATAATAGAAAGCGTTAAAATGACAAAAAGAGCCCTTGCTATAGCAAGGATGGGGCTTCCTGATTTCAAGGAGGATCCGGATATAAAAAGAAGAGTTGAGCACTTAAAAGAAGAGGCAATGGTGATAATACAGGCTATAAAGAACTTAGGTGAAGCTATGGGAGTGAATGACGACCCGCTTCTGAATCCTAAAGTCCTTGCAAAAGCTGTCAGAGAGGGAATACTGGATGCTCATGGGCTCATTGGTAGCAATGTAGCACCTGGCAGGGTAAAAATAGACTTTTCCACCGGCGGCGTTGACTGCGTTGATGATAACGGCAACATACTCCCTGAAAGAAAAAGGCTTGAGAAATATCTGTAGCACCATTTGTTACAGTCAAGAATGTATGCAAATAATTAGCTGCTAAATTATTTTAGAAAGTGAGGGGGCAAATATTGCTCAAGAGGAAAATTTTTAAGAATGATTTGTTATGTTTTGGATTTTTTATTACGAATACCCCTCTTCAATGTCACGCGGGGTTTCGAAGCTCATTTTTCCGTATTTTCCTGTGGAGATTTCCTGAAAGAATTTTATAGCGGCAGTTTCGATATCTACCACTCCACCTTTTTGGAGCATGCCTCTTCTTTTTCCGTATACTGTTATGAACTCGTCAAAGCTGTCAACGTCTCCAGAAAGTTCTTTTATAGCTCCGGGATATTTTTCTTTTAATATGTCAAATGCTAATGTAAATAACTCCCAATCATCCACTTTTTCTGATGGAATAGAGCCTGCAAGAATAAGCTTTGCCGCCAATTTCTTGCTGAAAAGCTCTGTGTACAGGATCCCAGGAGTATCCAGCATTTTTATTCTGTCGTTTATTTGAACCCATTGAACCCCTCTTGTTATGCCAGGAACTGCTCCGACTTTTACTGATTTTTTTCCTTTCAATCTATTTATAAATGTTGACTTTCCAACGTTTGGAAGCCCAACAACGAGGATATTGGCTGATGCTCTCTCCCCGAATATCTTTTTTATTAACATTTTTGATCTATCACCTTTTTTTGAAATCACAACCCTTTCTCCTCTTTCAACGAAATATTCTATCCATTCATCAAGGATTGAATCTTCTGCAAGGTCAGCTTTATTTAAAATTATGATTGTCTTTTTTCCTTTGAAAAGCTTTTCTCTTTCGTAAGCTCCTGTGGCGAATGGAGCTCTTGCATCTCTTACCTCAAGAACATAGTTAACAGCTTTTACAAGTTCTTTTATCTTTCTCTTTGCTTTTGCTATATGGCCAGGGTTCCACATTTCAGGCACCTCCGTGGAGTAGTACGCTTGGGGTTATTATATAACTTTTTCCTGTCAAATTGAAATCTTTTACTCAGTCGTATGTATCACGCAAAAGCCAGCAGCAGTATGATGTCAAAAATCACCAGTATAAGTCCATAAATTTCCAGATAGCCAAGAGAGGCCCAGCATGGACATAAAAGGCCTGCCAGTGCCATAATAAAAACAAGGGTTGTTGAGAGCTTCAGAGATTTTTTGGAATTTCCAACGCCAAATAACATGATGCCTGTATAGAAAAGCAGAAAGGTCGAAAGAGCAATGAAATCATGAGGTTTTGTTCCGTCAGGAAATAAACCAACGAGCATCATGAAAACCCCGCTTAAAAGAACATAACTACCACCAACAGTCTGGAGCTTTCTTGTAGTGTTTCTGATAATTTCAATTCCATAGCAGATCATAAATATTCCACCTATCATTGTACCTGCTGAGAATACCCATGGATAATTTGCAAGGCCTATCTTTCCAAGTTTACTGAAGGTGCAGCGAGATATATCAAACCACGGGTTCAGGTGTATAGAAATAAATGTAAAAATCCAGAATATACTCATGCTAATAAGTCCCAAATATTTCCAGACTTTCATTTGCTTCCCTCCCAGGGCAATGTTTCAAAAAACATTTTAGCAAAGGTTCATTAAAAATTGCAAAAGAATTTTAAAGCTTTTCTAAGAAAAACAAAAATTGCGGAAGAACAGGAGAGATCTTGCGCTTTATTCAAAATTAATTGCCAGAAATCAAATTTGGTTTTGTATTAGTTCAGGTGTATAAAGTGAATGTAAGTTGCATGCATCATGCAACTAACTGGAAGGAAGGGGTAAGGATGAATCAAACACAGCATAAAATACTGTCTCTGATTTGGAAGAAGGAAAAATTATCTATAAAAGATATAAGTTACATTTTAGGTGTAGATACATCAACAGTATCAAGAAACATTAGGGTTTTGCTAAGGCATGATTATGTTGTTGAAGCAGGAGAAATGGAAGCGGGACCTTACGGTGGAAGAAAAGCCAGAATTTATTCTGCTAATCCCGATAAATTTAAGGTGCTTGGCATAGGGGTTGAACAGAGTGAGATGGTTTTCTCCATTATAAACGCAAAAGGCGAGATCATCTTTTCAAAAAAATGTGTGTGTAATCTTTCAAGGGAAAATCTGGTTGAAAGGATTGTAGAGTATTCAAGAGAATTTATAGACGATAAAGTGTTAGCTGTTTCGGTATCCATGCCTGGAATTATAGATACGGATAAAGGCTGTGTTTTGTTCAGTGCTGCTCTGGGATTAAAAGATTTCGATTTAAAGTCAAAGTTAGAAAAGAAAATAAAAAAAGAAGTTTTCTTGTTAAATGATGCAAATGCGGCAGCTTCTCTTTACACATCCATGTGGAATAACCTTATTTACTTTCTAATAACTGTTCCGTATGACCTTAACGAAAATGCGGGACTCGGTGCAGGGATAATAATAAACGGAAAGATATACACAGGTTCTGCCATGTCAGCTGGGGAGTTTCCTCTCAACACTTTACCTCCCTTACTTGAGAAAGATCAATCGCTTTACAGGACGTTTTCCGATATAAAGTTAGGGAAGTTATCCTACGAACAAGCAAAAACATTTGTTGATAAGTTGATAGAAAACATATCAAAGATTACTTATGTTCTTGATCCTGAAGCAATAATCCTTGGTGGAGATATATCCGTTTTTAAGGAGGATGTTTACTTGAAAATCAAAGACGATATTTTAGCTATATTCAACCAGAAGCCTCAATCGAGAACCGTTTTTACTGTCGATGAGAATGGCCTTGAGACCGTTGCCAATGGTGGTGCCAGAGCGATTCTTAACAGATTCATAGATGAGTTTGAATTTGCATACAAAATCATGAAGGATGGTGGGCTACTTTGATAAAGAATTTGGGAAAAGTCTTTTTCGTTGGACTTAACAAATTTGATGATGAAACAAAAGTGATGATAGAGAAGTACATGCCAGGCGGTGTACTTTTAAAACCGGGGGTTTTATCAGATTACACTTTGACTGTTGCAGCTTTTAAATTTCTAAACGAGACTGGCAAATTTCTGATATCCTCTGATCACGAAGGTGGTCAGATGGAAACGATCCCTTACATACCTTCTTCTCCGGGGAATCTTTCTTTTGGTTTTGCACCATCTCAAATGATCTATAAATACACACATATGGCCGGGAGTATGATGAGATTGATAGGTTTTAATAATGTTTTTGCGCCTGTTATTGATCTCCTTTACGAGGGTTCGGCACCTGTTGTTGGATTCAGGAGTTTTGGAAAAGATCCAGTTGTCGTGGCAGATCATGGAATACATGCAATGAAAGGATATATGGATTCAGGGATTCTTCCATGTCTTAAGCATTTTCCAGGTCATGGCAGGGCAAAGGTAGATTCTCACGAGAGAATTCCAGTTATTGATGCATCATATGAAGAGCTTCAAAAAACAGATATTTATCCTTTTGAAAAAGCTATTGATGAAGGAGCAGAAATGATAATGACTGCACACATAATTGTTAAAGGTATTGATGATGTTCCAGCAAGCATTTCAAAGAAAGTTGTTAAAGATATTTTGATAGATAACCTCGGATTCAAAGGTATAGTTATTAGCGATGCAGCTGAAATGAAGGCATTATCTGACAATTACTCTGTTGAGGAGATTTTGAAGAATTTCTTTGAAGCAGGTGGAAACATGATTCTGATGGGTGACGAAGAGCTTTTGCCAGTTTATTATAAGACTCTTGAAAGAATGATACTGGCAGGTGAATTGTCGAAAAAATTGATAGAAGGTTCCATAGAAAAAGTTGAAACTGTTATAGGTAAATATCACCATTCAGAAAGTATAGGGTTTTTTGCTGATGTTGCTAAAAAAGCACTGAAGTTTAAAATAAGGTCTAAACTTCCAAAGAAGGTTCATGTTGTTCTTCCAGTATCAAAAAATTTGAGTCCGGCCGATACGAGTGAAAAGTTTTATGAGAAGTATGAAGCAATTTTCAAAAATTTCTTCGATGTGGTAAAGATCACAGAGTATGAAATCTCAAAAGGGCCTGTTATTGAAAAAAGCGATGAGTTTATACTCGATATAGTGGTTGATGCATTTAGAAGTGAGGAAGCCGTTAATAACCACATATCTCTGAATGAAAAAGCTCCCGGAGTTCTTTACATAATTGTCAGGGATCCTTACGATGAAAAGTTCTTTAAGGACTTCGACTGTGTTGTAACTCATTCCATGAATCCAATTTCACTCTATGAAACATTAACTATTTTTAAGGAGGTGGGGTTATGAGGAAACTTTTGGTAGCTCTTTTAGCAATTTTTGTAGTACTTTCTTTTGCTAAGACTAAGCTTGTTTTCTGGTCCTTCATGGTTGATGACAAACTCTGGCAGGATATTTACGCTGAATTCCAGAAAGAGTATCCGGACATTGAGGTTGAGTTTACACAACTCTCGTGGGCTAACGGTTTTGATAAGATAGTTACATCCATAGCTGCTAACAGTGCACCAGATCTTGTTGAACTTGGAAACACCTGGGTGGCCCAGTTTGCCAACGATGGTGCTATATATGCATTAACGGATGATGAAGAGAAACAATTCAAGGACTATGTTGGATTCAATACAACCGAGTACAAAGGAAAACACTACGGTTACATTTGGCTCGTCGGAACAAGGGCTATGTACTATAACGTTGATTTGTTTATCAAGGCAGGACTTGATCCATCCAACCCGCCAAAAACCTGGAGTGAGGTTCTTGTAGCTGCTAAGAAGATAGATGCTCTTGGCGATGATATTTACGGATTTGGGCTTCCAGCTGGAGAGCACTACAGTCCATGGCAGCAGTGGTTCCTTCCTGCGGTCTGGGGTAATGGAGGAAAGGTTGTATGTGGAAAGAATTACGACAAATCCTGCTTTGATAGCGAGTCTGTGCTTGAAGCTGCGAAGTTTTATCAGCAACTTTCCAATTACGCTATGATGACGAAACAGGCTGACATAGAAAAAGCATTCGGTGAGGGAAAGGTTGGAATGTATGTTGGAGGACAGTGGCTAATTGGAACCTTTAACACGACTTATCCGGATCTTAACTATTGGCTTGCGCTTATTCCAAAACCGGATGAGGGAGGATACCACGCTTCATTTGCAGGTGGGGAAGTTCTTGCTGTAACAAAGCAGACTAAAAATTATGAAGCAGCAAAGAAGCTTGCTTACTTTTTGCTCAGAAGTGATATAGCTATGAAGATAACCAAGTACTACTCTGGAGTTGTTTATCCGTCTGATCCGAAGGCTATGGACGATCCCTGGTTTGAAGAGAATCCAATTCATATGATATTCTTCAAGCAAGCTGAATATGCCGCTCCAACACCTCCAACTCCAGCCTGGCCAAAGATCGAGGGATATATCTGTGAGTTTGTAGAAAAGATTATTATTGACAAGCAGGATCCAGAAGCTCTGGTTAAAGAATATGATAAGAAAATTCAGCAGGCTCTTGATGAAGTAGCGAATAAGTGATGTTTTTTATGGGCGGGTGACTCCCGCCCATTTATTTCATAACCTTTTGGAGGTGCTTTTAATGCTCTCAAGAAAAGCGAAGGAGAGGCTAACAATATTTATATTTCTTGCTCCATGGATAATATTATTTGCAGTTTTTTCTATATACCCGTTGGCTTTTTCCATAATAGTCAGTTTGTCAAGATACAGTGGATTGAATCCACACATGGAGTTTGTAGGAATTTCAAATTATGTAAAAGCCTTTCAAGATGAAGTTTTTTTGAGAGCTTTGAAAAATACCTTCGTGTTTGTTGTTGGGACTATACCATTCACAACAGCGATTTCGCTTTTCATGGCTATACTTATAAATGATAAGCTCCTTCCAATGAGAGAGTTTTTCCAGGCGGGTTTTTTCCTGCCGTCAGTTGTTTCTATGGTGGTTATTTCTCTTATCTGGCTTTATCTTTACAGTGCTGATGGACCCTTTAATCTTTTCTTTGCCAAATGGGGCACGCATCTTAAGGCAAGTGCCAGTTTAATGCAAAGCCATAGTATTATTCTATGGCTAATAC
>JAGHBG010000111.1 GCA_021161105.1 Thermotogaceae bacterium
ATAGGAAACCATAGAAATTACAAGAAGATAATAACCAAAAAAATGAAGCTTGTTCATTAATACGATTTTTTTCAATAAAAATAGGGCGAGGAGCCCGAAAATAAAAGAGAAGACAAAACCTATAAAACCTGAAGCCCCCGCCCCCTCAAAATTTAATACACCTGCTCCAAATGTTACAGGTAAAGACATTAGGAAAGAATAATAAAGAGCATCTTCCTTTTTATATCCAATCATTATAGCCGTAGCTATTGTTAATCCGCTTCTTGAAAGTCCTGGAACAATTGCTATTGCCTGTGCTATACCAACCATGAGAGCATCCCACCACGATAGATCATCTATAGATTTTCTACCATTAAAAACCGATGCAAACAAAAGAAAAAGAGCCGTTAAAGAAAAAGATAACGGCAGCACAGAATGGTCAAAAACTCCTTCTATGTAATTTTCAAAAAAAACTCCTACAATAGCTGCAGGTATTGTTGAAATTAGCAACATTAATACCAATCTCCATCTTTTCAATACATAAAGAAGCCTTTGAAAAGTAAAAATAAGAACAGCGAAAAAGGTACCAAGATGAAGCATTGCTACATAGGGAAGGTCTCCTCTAAAGCCAAATACCTTGGATAAAAAAACAAGATGTCCAGAACTTGATACAGGAAGAAACTCCGTTAACCCCTGTACTAAACCCTGAATAAACGCTTCCATTAGAAACCTTCCTCCTTAATTAAGGAGTCATATTCTATGTTAGACTTTACAAGAACTTCTTCAACACTTTCACAATCTGGAGCACTAACCTTAATAACCACCCTTCTTTTGTTTTCTTCTTCTCTGTACGTAAGAATTGAGAGAATATTAAATCCGTTTTCCGAAAGAACTTTTACTGCATTAGACAACTTTCCTGGCATATCTTCTAATAGAAGAGAAATTCTGCAACCCGGTTCATCCATCGCCGTTATTTCTATCATAGATTCAATTACATCCTGAAGAGTAATCATGCCAACTACTTTCAAATCTTCATCAACTACTGGAACAAATTCTTCCGAAGTTTCCATGAAAGCCAAAAAAACAGCTTCTATTGTGTCTTCTGGATGAAGAAAAAGTTCTCCAAAAACCAAAAAATCTTTAATCCCCTTCTCAGGTTGTTGTTTTATAATATCTTCTTTGTTTAAAACACCCATATATTGTCCTTCCTCATTCACAACGGCAAGTTCCCTTACACCGTATAAATTCATCACTTTCAGAGCTTCCCCTACATTAGAATCTTCTCTTATTATAGGAGCACTCCTTGTCATCCAATTTTTAACTCTCACTCTCCAGCACCTCCTACTCTAATAGTAACTTCTTTATACAAATCACCATTATCGGTTTGTAGCAAAACAATGACTTTGTAAGTCCCTGGTGATTCAAAATTATGATATGAACTGAAAATCCTCATTTTTTCATTACCAGAAAGCCATATTCTCATATTTTTAAAGTTTTTCAAGGAATATATCTCAGGGCCTTGAAGAAATATCCTCCCATCCTTTATTAAAACAAACCTATCTTCTTTTGATTCATTGTAAACATACACGGTTATATCTGCCTTATCACCAACACCAAGATATATAGGAGTTTCTACTATAACCTTTACATTCTCAACATTAAGTAAGCTCTTTGGAATAACTTGAAAAGCTCTCGAAAAAGTCAGTTGCCCATTATCATAATTGAGTACAGCAGTCTGTTTGTAGATTCCAACTTTATCAAATTTCAACATAGGTTCCACTTCTGCTATAAAAGTTCTTTTACCAGCAAAAAGATCATAAGTAGAATTTATTTTCGATATTCTCGACCACACAGTATTACCTTCTAAATCGCTTATTTCTAACTTTACATCTCTTACGAATATGCTAACTTTTTTATAATTTTCACTCAAAACCTCTATATCAAAAGACGGAATTTCACCCACAAAATAAAAAGGTTGATAACCAGCCAAAAGAACTTGCAGTTTATTCACCACACTGAATTTTTTTATAACAGTTACGGCAGAGTCGTTTAAACTAAGATTGACAGTTACAATATATTTGCCCTCAACCAGACCATCAAGAACCTTTTCTCTTTTCAAGTCAAAAACCAGCACCTTTTCAAACTTTCCAATCTTCTTTTCAACCTTGGAGGAGTAAAAAAACGAATAAAGCACCTTACCCGATTCATCTTTTATCTGAAAAGAAAAATCTTTAATAGATAAAATTTTTTCGGATTTTGAAGTATTTTGCGCATACACAAACACATCGATGGGCTGTCCCAATGCAAAAGTCCCATCATTACTATTAAAGGTTATAAAAACCTTTATGTCTCCCCTGATACCCGATCTGGATGAAAAGATACTTACAGGGTATCCAGAAAGTTTCAAGTAAAATCCAATAAACGCAAAAGCTCCCACTACAATAATTAAGTTTAAAACAAAAAACTTCCATGCCCTTGCACGAAGTCGGGAAATTCTATCATTTTGGTATTTCTTCTGATCTTCCTTTCTCCACTCTTCAGGACTCTTTGAATAATATTTCATGTCGCAGGTACCTGCACCACCCTCAGCATTTCTTCAACTGTTGTTTCTCCCTTCAAAACTTTCTCTAATCCATCCAGAAACATTGTCCTCATTCCATGATCCTCAGCTATAGTTTGTATTTCCTTTACTGTTGCTCCTTGGGATATCTTTTCCTTAAACTTTTCATCCACAATTAGAACCTCACCGATTGCCATTCTTCCCTTATAAGGTTCCCCGCAATTCATTCCTTCTTCTACAATATATTCAACTGGCTCATATTGATCTTTATAATACTTTTTCCAAAAATCTATCAAATCTTCCCTTAAATCCCTCTTATTCACGAAACACCTGGGATTTAGTTTTCGAACCAATCTTTGAGCTACTACACCAAGTAACGAGGTGCTAACAAGCCTGGGATCAACGCCCAGGTTAAGCAACCTATCAACAGCAGAAGACGCATCATTAGTATGTAGAGTACTCAAAACCAGATGCCCGGTCATTGAAGCTTCTACTGCAAGTTGAGCTGTTTCCCTATCTCTTATTTCACCAACCATAATAATATCTGGATCCTGCCTTAAAAATGCCCTTAGATAAGATGAAAAAGTAAGCCCTATCTCTTGTCTTACCTGACATTGAGTTATTCCTTCAATAGTGTACTCTACTGGATCCTCAGCAGTTATAATATTTACAGTTTCATTTTTGAGCTCATTTATCATCGCCACAAGTGTGGTTGATTTTCCGCTACCCGTAGGGCCAGTAACAAGAATCATTCCATAAGGCTTAGATAATAGTTCGCTTATTCTCTCAAGATTGTATTCGTTAAAACCCAAATCTTTAAGTTTTTTATTAGCAGAAGAAACCTTCAAAATCCTCAAAACAACTGTCTCTCCATGAACAGATGGCATAGTAGAAACCCTAAAATCATACTGCTCTCCACCAACTTTCAAATAAAATTTACCATCCTGAGGTTTTCTTCTCTCTGAGATATCAAGGTTTGCCATTATCTTTACTCTTATAACAACTGCACTATGCTGACTTCGAGGATAGGTTATCTCATTTTTTAACATTCCATCAATCCTAAATCTAACTCTTACAGCCCTTCTCCCTGGTTCTATATGTATATCACTTGCTTCTTTTTCGATAGCTCTGTGAATTATCATTGAAACTAGTTTAACTATTGGAGCGTTTTCTTCTTCACCTTCGGATAAAGTAGCAAGTTCCGTTTCCTCTGTATCAAACTCATCATCTACAAACATATCTAATTTTTCCGGAGAACTAAGCACATAAGTTTTGTATAGATATTCAAAGGTAAGAGGACTTGTCAAAAGTATTTTTGGCAATTTCCCTGTAAGAAATCTCACAAAAGACTCTATTCTCAAGATTTCGGAAGTATCATCTGTAACTACAACCAAAGTTTCTCTTTCTTCTCTTAAGGGGATAATTCTAAGATTTTCCATAACATTTCTTGGTATTTTATTGAGTATATCAGAAGGTATATTGTCTGGAGTATCTTCCAAAATCTCAAGATTATATTGCTCTGCCAAAGCTCTTATGATATCTTCCCATGTAACATATTTCATATCAACAAGTATCTCTTCAAGTGGTTTATCTATCTCAGATTTTTTTGCTAAAGCATTCTCAAGCTGTTTTTTTGTTATATACCCCTTATCTATCAAAATTTCTCCGAGTTCCTCATATTTATGTTTTGATTTTTCAGATAACATAATGCCTTAATCACCCTTTCTTAAAATCTATACCCTTCCAAAAAATCGCTGGAATATCTTCATCAGGTATCAATATTCTTTCGTCTTCCTCGAATCTTGTAGCAATTAATATTACTTTTATTTCATCTTCTGGTATTTCTTCATCATACATTAGACCAAACATTATATCAGTATCCTCACTTGTGTTTTGTCTTATAAACGTCATTGCAACATTTATTTCGCTCATCTTTGCATTTTTCGGTGCTGTGACATTTAATATCATAGCTCTTGCATCCTCGATTGGATAATCAACAAGTTTATTTTGCATGGCTGTTCTTGCAGCGATAAGTGCTCTGTTTTCTCCTTTACCAACTCCTATTCCAAGCAGAGCTGCACCTGCATCCCTCATCACAGATTCTATATCAGCAAAGTCAAGATTTATAATACCCCTCTTTGTTATTAATTCGGAAATCCCTTTGACTCCCTGATGAAGAACAGAATCAGCCATAAAGAAAGCTTGAGCTATCTCTACATCAGGCTCCTCTAAAAGTTTGTTATTGGATATCCTTATCAGCGTATCAACCTTCCCTTTAATGTTCTTAAGCCCTTCAATTGCGTTAAGCCACCTTGATTTCCCTTCAAAGAAAAACGGGGTCGTAACTATAGCAATTGTTAATATGTTCATCTCCTTTGCTATGCTCGCTATAACAGGAGATGCTCCTGTACCTGTGCCTCCTCCAAAACCAGCAGCTATAAAGAGCATATCAGTTCCTTCAAGCATTTTTCTGATCTCATCCTCACTTTCTTGCGCTGCCTCTTCACCTTTTCTGGGCTCCCCACCAGCTCCTAAACCTCTTGTTACTCTTTTACCTATTTGAAGTTTAGTAGGAGCTTTGCTGGCCTCAAGAACCTGAACATCTGTATTAACAGCGATGAATTCAACCCCATGTATCCCAAGTTCTATCATTCTATTCACAGCATTATTTCCTGCACCACCTACTCCCATTACCTTTATAGTAGGATACATCTTTATATCGTCATCACTTCTATCTAATACAAATCCCATGATGATCAACCTCCTGTTTAGAACAGATTCTTAAAAAAATCTTTCAACGCTTTGAGAAACCTACTTTTTTCCTTTATTCCACCAGCTTCTTCTGGAATAAGTTTTATAAATTCAACTACGTTTCCAAATACGCTTGAAAACGCAGCGTTATCTACAACATCCTCTGCTCCTTCCACCCTCTCTTCGTCAGGGAAAGATCGACAAAAAGTTCCAATTCTCACATTTGTTCTAAACACCTGAGTTGCGAGTTCAGCAATGTTTTTTATCTTTGCTCCTCCTCCCGTTAAAATTACACCGCCAGGTATCCCATTTTCTCTATACTCCAAGATATCCCTCTCGAGATCTTTAAAAATTCTTCTCGATTTATTCATTATTTCACCAAGTCTTGCATTTATAACCAGTGATAATTTCTCAACAGAAACTCTTTTTATTGTTCTTCCATCAAGCGCTCTATACTCAATTTCGAGTTCTTCTTCATTTTGAGTACTTATTGTAGCACTCCCATGATTCCTTAAAAGGATTTCTGCTTCCTTGTATGAAGTTCCAAGTACGTAAGCTATATCCTTTATGACATGCTTTATCCCAACAGGAACAACTTTCATACTCACAGGAATTCCATTCAGATAAGCTATAACCGTTGTGAAATCGTGTCCTAACTCAAGCACTACAACTCCACTATCCTTTTCTGTCAAAGTCAAAACACCTTCAGCAGAAGATATATGAGAAGAATAAACTGTAACCTCTTCCCCTATAAAGTCCCCTAATATACTCTTAATCATCTCACTCAGAGGATAATCTATCTTAACCGCTATGAATTCCATTGTAAGGCTTCTTGCTTTCATACCAACAGGATTAAAAACATTTCTTAAATCGTTAATTATGTACCTTTTGGGATAGAAATGATAAACAGCGTATCCTGTACCTTCACCCGACATTTTCTTTATCGAGTCATCTTTTATCTTTTCCAACATTTCCTCTGTTATTAATACCTCACTTTCATCTTCAGCTAAAACCACTCTTTCAAGATGAGATTCAAGAGAAAATCTATTTGAGCTATAAGAAAAGATGAATTCGGTTTTTCCTAACTTAGGATATTGCTCCTCCAATTCGTCAAATAGCCTATTCATGTTATCTTTAAACGATGCTATGTCCTTTACATCTCCATTCTCTATTCCTCTGGATTCAACCTCAGCAAAAGCGAGCACCCTATAAATCTCGCCATCGTAAGATACAACGGCCGCCTTTGTGTATCTTGATCCTATATCTACTGTTGTGAATATATCGTACTCTGCCATTTCCATCCCCCCCTTAGTATTACAAGCTTTCCATTATCACTTAACTCCACACGTGTGCGTGGGATTAAATATGGAAAAACGCTTTCTATATCATCGAAATATTCAGATAAGCTCCCCCATTCATGAAAGTATAACATTATTCCTTTCAACATAATAACAACCCTTTTGTTCAAACATACCTCTGAAGTGTATTGACTTCTTATAACCGAAGATATTTTTTCTATTCCCTCAAATTCTTCCTTCGATATTTGAAGATCATCCAGCGTCACACAACTTACAAAACCATTCTTTGCCGCATCACTCAAAGACGCAGTAGCGTAAATTTCCCCATTTTCACCATACTTATAGAATCTTCCATTATATTTAAGAACCCCAAAAAACTCATGCTTTGGTTCACTAAACCCATTCTCTTCCTGGACAAAATAAAGCAATAACAAAATATAAAAAATAAAAATTAAGAAAAGAAGTTTTAAGCCCCTCATATATCAAGATTTGTTACGCTCAATGCATTATTTTCTATGAACTTTCTTCTACTTGACGGATCACTTCCCATAAGTATTTCAAACAACCTATCAGCTTCTTCAGCATCCTCTATTTCAACTTTTACAAGCTTCCTGGTTTGTGGATTCATTGTAGTTTCCCATAATTGTTCTGGATTCATCTCACCGAGACCCTTATATCTTTGTATTGTATATTTCTTTCCATCCAGATTTTTAAGGTACTCTACGAGTTCTTCATCACTATACAGATACACTTCTTCTTTTCCAGCAGTAACTTTGTACAGAGGAGGCACCGCTATAAACACTCTCCCATCTTCGATGAGATCCCTCATGTATCTATAGAACAGAGTAAGAAGGAGAGTCCTGATGTGAGCACCATCTATATCAGCATCAGTCATTATTATTATTTTCCCATATCTTAATTTATCAAGGCTGAAAGAATCTCCAATACCTGTCCCCACAGCTACTATAATGTCACTTATTTGTTCATTCTTTAGAAGTTTTACAAAGGATGCTTTCTCAACATTTAAAATCTTACCCCTTATAGGCAATATAGCCTGAAATTCCCTGTCTCTGGCTTGTTTGGCAGAACCTCCTGCTGAATCCCCTTCAACTATAAAAAGTTCACTTTTTTCAAGGTCTGTTGTAGTGCAATCCGCTAATTTGCCCGGCAATGAGGTGCTTTCAAGAACATTCTTTCTTCTTACCATTTCCCGCGCTTTTCTTGCTGCTTCTCTTGCCTTCATAGCACTTTGTATTTTATTCAAAATCTTCTTCAGCACTGATTGATTCGAATCAAAATAATCCTTTAATTTTTCTCTCATAATTCTAGAAACAGCCTCTAATGCTTCTTCATTACCCAGTTTTGACTTTGTTTGACCTTCAAACTCTGGATCCTTTAGCAGCACACTTATTACCGCAGTAAGCCCCTCTCTTACATCATCACCAGAGAAAGACATATCTTTTTTCAAAATCCCAAGCTTTTTACCATATTCGTTTATTAACCTCGTCAATGTCATCTTAAAACCAGTTACATGTGTACCTCCATCAACCGTTTTTATATTATTAGCATACGCGTAAATTGTTTCTGAATAAGACGTTGTGTACTGCATCGCGATATCTACAACTACATCTTCGTATTTCCCATTAATTCTGATAACGTCATGAAGTACTTTCTTACCTTTGTTCAAATTTTCAACGAATTGAGAAATCCCTCCATCAAATTTGAAAAATTCCTTCTCTCCTCTAATCTCATCAACGAATTCAATTTTTAGGCCAGGATTAAGATATGTGAGCTCTTTTAATCTTACTTTAATATCTTCTGGATCAAACTCCAATGTAGAGAATATTTCTGGATCAGGTCTGAATCTAACAAGAGTACCTGTTTTTTCCGTCTTACCTGCAGTTTCTACTTCTGTTAGAGGAATCCCTCGTGAGTACTCTTGCCTGTATATACTTCCATCTCTGTAAACTTCTACGACCAAATGTTCAGACAAAGCGTTAACAACTGACACTCCAACACCATGAAGACCACCGCTTATTTTATAGCTGCTCTTAGAAAATTTTCCACCAGCATGCAAGGTAGTCATAACTACCTCAAGAGCACTCTTACCAACTTCTGGATGGATGTCCACAGGAATGCCCCTACCATTATCCACCACTTCAACATACCCATCTTTCTTCAAAGTTACTTTTATATGATCACAATAACCTGCTAACGCCTCATCAACACTATTGTCTACAACTTCATAGACAAGATGTTGTAATCCTCTCTTTCCAGTGGAACCAATATACATTCCTGGCCTTTTTCTAACTGCTTCAAGCCCTTTCAGTATCTTTATATCTTGTGCTGTGTATTCTCCTTTCTTCCTTTTATCTGCCATAATAATCCCTCCGTATTTTTATTCTTTTCACAACATCTTTCCCAATATATCTATTCATTTTCTCCACAAGAACATCTTTTCTAAGTTCTATTTCCATTCTCCACATGGGATCACTACATATAATCACCAATTCACCATTTCTAAAATCGTGAATCTGGGCTTTCACCGCAATCTTTTCTCCAACAATTTCCTTCCATGCAGTTACAATAGGAAAAACTTTCAGCCTTTCAAACTTTTTATTTCTTTCAATAAGAGTTTCAAGCACTTTGCTTATCTTTTGCAAGATTACCACTCCTACCTATAAAAAACCTGGCGGCATCCTGCCGCCGTTCTATATTATACACTTAATTTTACCTGAGGAACGAACAAAAATGATAACAACGGTCTTATAAAATTAAATAATCAAAAATCCAAACTTACCGGACCACAAATTTTCTATGTTCCTGTCTTACCCAGTTTAACTTAATAAGGAACAGAGCTTTCAAACTTATTCACACTTCTTTCTTCAATAATTTTAGAGAAAACAATTGCGCTTGGTCTTAAACACCTCTTTTTAGTCTTAAGATCAACATAAACAAGCCCAAACTTTTTCGAAAAACCCTGTGCCCATTCATAATTATCTATCAACGACCAGTGCAGATAACCCTTAACATCAATTCCATCTTTTAAAGCTTTCCCGAGATATTTCAAATGAGCAACAATAAAGTAAGAACGTATGCTATCAGTTGAATCAGCTATACCGTTTTCTGTTACAATCATGCTCAACCCATATCTATCGTAAATGGCTTTTGAAATATCGTAGAGACCCCTTGGGTAAACTTCCCAGCCAAACTCACTTGTAAGATATCCATCTAAAGATTTAGAAGACGGCGCGCACCCGTATCCATATCCTCCAAGCACTTGCCATCCCGGAAATGAGTCAACGCTCTTTACCACCATCCTTGTATAATAATTCACTCCTATAAAATCTAACTTCCTTCCCATATCCTCACGAACTTCTTCACTGTTTTCAAATATTTTCCCAATTTTTCCAAAAGTTATCATATCCATAAACCAGTAGTTTTGGAAATACATTGCTTTTTCAACTGCCTTTGCTGATTCGCTGTCAGCTGGATAAACTGGAGAAAAGGAATATATAAGTCCGACAGGTTTTGAAGTGATACTTTTTATAACATCGTAAGCCCTCGCATGGGCTTGAGCCTGATTTACCATCGTTTTTACAAATGCTTCAAAACTGGGATAAGCTGGCGGGAACCCTGCCTTCACCTGTATATATCCCAATGAAGAAACAACCTGTGGTTCATTCATCGTACTCCATTCGTCCACTAAATCTCCAAATTCTGCGGCTACTACAGCGGCATACTTTGCAAACTCAACCACCGCTTCACTATTAAACCAGCCAGACTTTTTCGAATTTTCTACTCCGTAGCGTCTAACCTCTAAAGGGTTATGAAGCCATATTGGAAGAGTGAAGTGATTCAGATTAACTATCAGATGTAACCCTTTTGATTTTATATCTTCCATTATCTGACGATACCTCTTTATAGCATCTTTATTAGCTCTTTTTCTGAGTTTTTCAAGCGCCACTTTATCAATTGTAACTTCAGTAATTGAATCACCGTTCCTTTTTACATCCACATCAATGTCCGTGGTAGACGTTGGAAAGATCCTGCTCCATTCTATGCCTATTCTTACAGCATTCATGTTTAAATCTTTTATAATCTCGTTGTCCTCTTTATATCTATTCCAGTAATCTGGACCATCTTCTGGCAGATCTCCACTTACAAGACCTGATGATATGTTAACTGGATCCCTTACCCACAAGAACCAGTCACTTTTGTCATCGACAGCATCTTTTCCACCCATCTCAAACTGAAAGCCTGATAAAGATACCCCAAAAAAGAAGTTCTTTGGAAACATATCGCTCACCCCCAACAATGACGTAAAGTAAGAGTGATATATCAATTGATGGATAGATTTCAACAGCATCTTTGCGGAATAACATAAAAATTTAACAGGATTTTTTGTATCCACACCTTAAAAACCCTTCCGCTTTTTTATTTTACAATAAACCCCGCAAAAATAAGAAAGGCTATATCCTACAAAAGCTCTTTGATAATGTCAGGTTCAGGAAAAAGAAACGTGCCTAAAAACTGCAAAAATAAGAAATATTGCAAAAAGTGAAAGAAGCGATGAGGAAGAAACAAATTCAAAAACCTGCTGATGAATAAACCAATAAAAGTTTGTCCACACATAAATAAAGAAATTCCAGAAACAGCTTTAAAACAACCATAAGTTTCGCTAATATATTTAACTAATTAATACAACATTAATATCTTAATTAATATCTTATCCTTGGATCTATCAGTGCATTAACGATGTCTACTATAATACTAACCACTATTATAATAAAAGCAAAGAAAACAACTGTACCTTGTATTGCAGGAAAATCTCTGTACCTTATCCTCAGCACAAGGAAACTTCCCATACCTGGCCAGGAGAATGTTGTTTCAGTTAACACTGCTCCACCAAGGAGTAATGCAAATTGAAGTCCCATCATTGTCATTATCGGAACAAGAGCATTTTTTAACGCATGCTTGTATTTAATATCTTTTTCTCTTATACCTCTTGCTCTCGCAGCCTTTACAAAATCTTGCCCATACATCAACACTGCATTGTTTCTTACCATTCTTAAGAAAATACTTGATATAACAAGCCCAAGGGTTAAACCTGGAAGTATAAGATGCTTTAGCACATCAATAAACGCTTCCCAGTTTCCCTGAATCAAAGAATCTATTAAATAAAGTCCCGTTATTGGTTTCAAATCGACAAAGGCAGAAATTCTTCCTCCAACTGGAAACCATCTCAGGTAAGATCCAAATATCAGTTGCATCATAAGACCAAGCCAGAATACAGGTATAGCATAGAGAAGAATCGCAAATACCCTTGCAGATACATCAACAGCTTTATCTTTTTTTCTTGCCGCTTCCGCACCCCAGAAAATACCTATAGTAACCGCTATGACAAAGGCAAATAGAGTTAGCTCTACAGTAGCCGGAAACTTATCCATTACTTCGCTTAAAACAGGTCTACCAGTCAGGGTTGACTTTCCAAAGTCACCTTTAAAAAGATTTTTCAGATAATCAAGATATTGTAGCCATAAAGGCTTATCAAGTCCAAGTTCATGTCTAAGCTTATTAATCACCTCTATGCTGGCTTTACCTCCCAATATTGCAGCTACTGGATCTCCGGGCATAATCCTGAGTATGAAAAATATAATCGTCAATATAACAAAAAGCATTGGTACAGCCAGTATAATCCTAGTAATTATATATTGCTTCAAAGACATAACATCACTCCTTGAATGTTTTTAAAAACCCCCACCCCCACGGGGTGGAGAAAGAAATAATCTTACTTTTCTATAATGTAGTACCTGAATATCTGGGTTGGTTCAAGGAGAATTCCTTTTACATTCGGCTGAGCCGCAGCTGTAGCGACACCCTGCCATAATGGGAGATATGGAACATCCTTTGTCATTTTCTCTTGAATTACATCGTAGAATGCTGTTCTTACATCTACATCACCAAATCTTCTGGCATATTCAAGGAGTTTATCCATAACAGGATCACTGTAGAAACTCCCAAGTGATCTTCCACCTTCTGTGCTTACAAATGGTGCTGTATAGTCATCCGGATCAATATAATCTGGATACCATCCAAGGAGGAACATTCCCATTGTTCCATTAAGGAAGTAGTCTATGTACGTTGACCATTCTGCGTATTTTATAGTTGCTTCTATCATCCCAGTTTCTTCCAGAGATTCCTTCAAAACCTGAGCAACATCAGATTCCGTTCCTCCATAGTGGGTTGGGGTGTACCAGAGGTCTATCTTAAGAGGATCTGTTTCACTGTATCCTGCTTTTTTGAGAAGTTCTTTCGCTTTCTCAAGATCTCTCTTCGGATAAGCATCCTCATGGCTCCACATTCCCATTGGAATCATAGAATAAAGGGGTCTTGCAAGTCCAACAAAAACTCTATTCACTATTTTTTGCCTATCAACTGCATAAGCAATTGCTCTTCTTACAAGAACATTATCAAATGGCTTCTTTGTAACATTGAAAACGATGTATCTTATCTGTGGGCTGTCTCCTTCATAAGTCTTTACAAATCCTTGCGCTTTCATATCAAGAAAATCCCTTGGATCAAGATGCCTGTATGCAACATCGATTTCTCCGTTTTCAAGCGCAAGCCTCAGTGTTGCAGGATCTTCATAGAAAACTATAACAACTTTTTTCACTTTAGGTTTTGGACCATACCAATATGGATTTTCAACAAGAACTATCTTCTGATCTCTTATCCATTCCTCTATCATGTACGGTCCAGATGCACTCATCTTTGGAGCTTCATTGAAGAACTCATCCTCAGGGTATTCTTTCGGATTCACTGGATATCCAACGGTGTAACCAAGACGTGAAATGAACGTAACATCGGGCTCTTTAAGAACTATCTTAAGTTTGTATGTATCAACCGCTTCTGCTTTTTCAATAACCTGAGTTAGGAGAAACGCCGGATCTCCATTCAGTTTCATAGCTCTGTTAATAGACCAGGCAATTTCTCTTGCTGTGATTGGATCACCGTTAGAAAATCTCGCGTCTTCTCTTATATAGAAGTAGTATGTCTTTCCCCCGTCCGGAGTTTCCCACCTTGTAGCAAGTTCTGGAACAAGTTCGGCTGTACCGAGCTTGTAGTTTACAAGGCCAACCATGACGTTCTGCAAGATATTACTACTGAAATAGTCATAACACTTTGCTGGATCAAGTATCTTGATCTTATCAGTAGTACCTACGACAAGAACACCTGATGCCGCAAAAACTGTGTAAACTACCAAAGCAGTAAAGAATACCAAAAGCCACTTTCTCATAATACCTCCACCTCCCCACAGTAAAATTTAGAATCACTATTCATATAAGAAACAAGAAACTTGATGTCCATCTTCAACTTCAACAAAGTGCGGTTCTTTCTTGCTGCATATATCCATGACCTTATGACATCTTGGATGAAATCTGCAACCAGATGGTGGATTTATTGGATTAGGAACCTCGCCCTGTGGTATTATCTTCTGCTTCTTTTTCTTTGGGTCAGGTTCTGGAACAGCTGAGATCAAAGCCTGGGTATACGGATGCTTTGGATTTTCAGATATATGATGAAATGTACCAATCTCGACTATTTTTCCAAGATACATTACTGCTATTCTATCACAGATATATTTTGTAGTTGCCAAATCATGGGTTATAAAAAGCATAGTTATATTGAATTCGTTCTTAAGATCAAGCATGAGTTTTAAAAGTTGTGACCTTATAGACACATCAAGCATAGCAACGGCTTCATCAGCTACAACAAATTTCGGTCTTGTTATAAGAGCTCGTGCTATAACCACCCTCTGCCTTTGACCTCCCGAAAGTTCCTTCGGATAACGTACATAGAATTCATCCGGTGGAGTAAGATTTACCCGCTCAAGCATCTTGTAAACCATTCTTTTTCTCTCTCTGTCAGAAGAACCAATATTGTGAATTTTTAAAGGATGCATTATTGCTTCTCCTATTTTCATATATGGATTCAAAGCCGCCAATGGATCCTGAAATATGATTTGTATTTCTTTTCTAAATCTCCTGAGCTCCTCTTTACTCATAGTATAAACATCTTTTCCAGCAATTTTAACAATTCCTTCTGTAGCTTCAATCAATCGAAGTATCAATCTTCCGGTTGTCGTCTTACCAGAACCAGACTCTCCAACAAGCCCCAAAACCTCTCCCTCTTCAATATCAAAAGACACACCGTCAACTGCTTTTACATAAAGCTGTGGTTTTCGTAGTAAAACATCAATAAAAGTTCTTTTAACAGGAAAATGCTTTTTCAAGTTTCTAACCTCAACCATCGCCATTTTCATCACCCTTATAAATCCAGCATTTTACCTTTGATCCATCAATTTCAAAAACAGGAGGTTCCTCTTCAAAGCATATATCCTTTGCAAACGGGCACCTTGGAGCAAATCTGCAACCTTTTGATGGATTCACAAGATCTGGAGGATTTCCGGGAATGTATTTAAGTGTTAAATCGTCTATGTCAGTATTTGGAATTGATTCAAGGAGTGCCTTTGTATAAGGGTGTTTCGCTCCATAATATATTTTCTCGTTCTCTGCGAACTCAACCACGTGACCCGCATACATAACAGCGATTTTATCCGCTGTTTCCGCAACAACCCCAAGATCGTGAGTAATCAGTATCATAGACATTTGAAACTTTTCTTTTAATTCCTTTAGAACTTCCAGTATTTGAGCTTGAACAATAACATCAAGAGAAGTTGTTGGTTCATCAGCTATCACTAATTTAGGATTTAAAACGAGAGACAAAGCAATCATAACCCTCTGGCGCATACCACCAGAAAATTGAAATGGATATTCGTTAATTCTATTAGGATTTATTCCAACAGCTTTTAAAGCATTTTCCGTCATTTCAAGTGCTTTATCCTCTTCGATATCTGGAATATGGGTTTTTATAGTTTCGAGAAAGTGGTCTTTTACTTTCATTATGGGATTTAACGAAGTCATAGGATCCTGGAATATCATAGATATTTCTTTTCCTCTAATTTTCTGCATCTCCTTCTCTGTCTTTGAGACAAGATTTATATTGTCAAGAAGAATTCTTCCTGTAATCTGAGCTGTTTTAGGCAGAATTTTTAATATTCCAAATCCCAAAGTCGACTTCCCAGAACCCGATTCTCCAACAAGTCCAATGGTTTCCTGTTCTCCTACCTCAATAGACACTCCATCAACAGCCTTAACAAGCCCTTTTTTACTTTCGTAATATATTTTTAAATCTTCTATTTTTAGCACTCCATGTCACCTCTTTTCCCTGACAGTAGGATTCAAGAATTCATTCAATCCCTCGCTGAACATAGAAAATCCAAGAACAACAGTTATAATAGCCAACCCTGGATAAAGAAGTGCCCACCAGGCTCTACTCAGTATAAATCTTCTTCCGTTGGAAAGATCAAAACCCCAGTCAGGTGTCGGAGGCGCAATCCCAAGACCTAAAAAGCTCAATCCGGCTTCTGTCATTATCGCATCAGCCAGATTCATTGAAAGCACAACAACAACAGAAGGAAGAACATTGGGAAGAACATATTTTAAAAGTATCGTGGATCTTTTCGCGCCTATAGCCCTTGCACCCTCAACATAAAGTTCATTTTTTATCGAAGTAACCTGGCTTCTTATAACACGAAAATACGTTGGTGCATAAACAACAGCTATAGAAATAGCTATATTGAATATTCCTGGACCCAAAAGCGCTGCAATTGCAATGGCAAGTATTAATCCCGGGAAAGAGTAAACAGCATCCATGATAAGAGTCAGTATCCTATCAAGAATGCCTCCAATGTAACCTGAGACAAGTCCTAAAGGAACACCAATAGCAGCTGCAACTGCTACAGATAAAAAAGCTATAACAAGTGCTATCCTTGCACCGTATATGACTCTGCTAAGAACATCTCGACCAAGATTATCAGTCCCAAAAAGATGTTCATGGCTTGGTGGAGAGAGTGACAATCCCACGCTCTTAGTTGGATCATAAGGAGCAAGATACGGGGAAAATACAGCTAAAAGAACGTAAAAGAGAAGAATCACAAGACCAACAAAAGTTATAACGCCAGTGCTTGAACCAAAAAGTTCCCTCACAGCAGAGGCTAATTTATAAGACATGAACTTATCCTGAACCATCTGTAACCCCCCCGAAGCTTTGAGAATAGTATATCACATGATAAAATCTTGTCGAGATTTTACCGAATGGTGATTAATATTAAGGAGGTAAAGAGGGTATGACAGTAGATGTTTTCCTGGATATTATGACAGAAGGTGTACAACTAATAATCACTGTGATAACTCCTCCACTTTTGGTTAGTCTTGCAATAGGGCTTCTAATAGGTATATTCCAGGCGGTTACTCAAATTCACGAACAAACCCTTATGTTTGCCCCCCGGGTTCTTGCAATATTCATTACCTTAATGGTAATGGGCGGATGGATATTTCAAAAGATGATAGATTATGCTAAAGATATTCTTGAAAAATACTTTCAGATGATATAAACAGACTCTATATATCCTCCACTTTAAATCCTATAATCTCTTGATTCGTTAACATAATCTTCACTCTCTGTTTCCAAATTGTTTACAATCTTTCCCTCAAGTCTATGAGAAATAGTGTCGATATAAAGGAAGTGATAGTAGCACAACATTGTTAAATTATAACTTTCTAAGGGGGTGTAAATCATGAAGAAATTATTCAAGGTTGTTATGATTATCAGTAGTATAGCAACAATGGCTGCCGCTTTAGTGGGTAGCATAACATGGTGGTAATTCTGAATTTTAAGAACTCATATCTGTTAAAAAATTTCTGAGGGGGGATTTACTATGAAAAAATTGGTGATTGCTCTTATTGGCCTTGCAGCGATGTTCATTTCATTAGTAGGTAGTATAACATGGTGGTAAACAAGCAATTCTTGATGTTTTTAAGCGAGTATTATAGTTAAGAAATGAAGATTATGTTATTATAAAAGAACACAAATTCATCAATTAAAATCAATTAAAAAAGGAGAATAAGTATTGAGTCAGAAAATAAGAAGGAAAACATTTATATTTACAATAATTATTCTTTCTGTTTATATTCTAATCTTATCTTTAAATTTCGAAATGGCCAAAAATAAGGGGATGCTTCCCCTCTTGTTTTTATTTGTAGGTATTGGATTTGAGATTATAAGAATTCATTCTCCTTTCGTAAAAAATACCAAGGTTGATTTTAGTGGTGGAATGATAATATATATCATATCCGCCTATATACTAAACCCGTTCTATGCTTCATTGGTCGCCGCCATTTCAGCAATTACTCCAAAAATCCATCTAATTAGGAAAATTCCTTCCATTAAGTACATTTTCAATTTTTCTCAAATAGGTATAGCCACTTTTGTGGCATCTTATATTATGTCAAAAATAAATTCTTTGACCCTTTCTGTAATTTCCGGAATTGCAATATATTTGCTTTTAAACCATGCTTTTGTTTCAGCCGTCCTTACATTTGAAACACAAGAGAGTTTTTTCAGTAACATCAAAAAGCTATTTTTGTTTTTGCTTCCCAACCTTCTTTTTATTTTTCCTTCCACGTTGATAATCCTTGTTCTGTACAAATATATCGGTTTTATATCTTTTCCTTTATCCATTGGTCTTTTGATTTCCGTTCAAGCAGGCATTTACTATAGAAAACTCTATGAAGAGTCAAAAATTGAAAGCATGATTGCTCTTCTAAAAAGCCTTGAAGAAAGAGATAATTACACATATACTCATAGCAAACAGGTATCCGAATATTCCTATAAAATTGCAAAGAAATTAGGATTAAAAGAACCTCACTGTGAACGAATAAAAACTGCAGCCCTTTTCCATGATATTGGAAAGATCGGTATATCTGATCATATATTGAACAAACCTGGTACTTTATCAGACAGAGAATTTGAAATTATAAAAAAACATCCTGTAAAAAGCTGGGAACTGTTAAAAACCATTAAAAGATTCGAAAAGCATGAAGCTCTATGGGTTAAATTTCACCATGAAAGAATGGATGGAAAGGGCTATCCTGAGGGACTCAGAGGTAATGAGATACCGCTTGAATCCAGGATTATAGCTGTTGCAGATATATACGACGCATTAACTACAGATAGACCATATAGAAAAGCTTTAACTCCTACTGAGGCTATAGAACTCATGAAAAATCTTGCAGGAAAAGCCGTAGATTCCAAGATATTCAGTGTATTTGTTAATGCACTTAAGGAGGAAGGGAAAATATGATAATTGATGTTCTTGTTATTGCCATTTTTCTTTCAATAATTTTTAAAAGAATCAAAATAGTTTTATCAAGAGATATAAAACTCATTTATTTAATGCCTATTCCTTTCATTCTTCAGATTTTACCCTTTTACAAAAGCATTTTACTTCCAGTATCCTTTTTGCTTCTTTTATTCATCCTTTGGAAAAACAGACACTTGCCAGGAATCAAGCTAATGTTTATTGGCGCTGTACTCAACGGCTTCGTTATGTCAATATCTGGTGGGAAAATGCCTGTCCTTGAAAGTATCGCAGAATTAATGAAAATGGAAATGGATTCAAGGCATTACTTTACAAATTGGAAAGATTGGAGAATTCTTTTTGGCGATTGGATACCAGCGCCTTTACCTTATGGAAGAAAATTTATCATAAGCTTGGGAGACATATTTATATTCATAGGAATCTTCATCTTCTTTCTTTCCAAAAAGGAAAAACTCCCCAATAAGGGGAGCTAAAAAACTTACCAAGAATATTGATCAAATTTTGAATTTCTTAAGATATTCTGTGAGTTTTTCCACATAACCTTCTAAGCTCTCAGCTTGCTGATTTGAATTCAAAACAGCATCAGTAGTTTCTTTCAAGAATTCCACTATTCTTTTGGTCTCATCTTCCAACTTAACTAATTCTTTCACAATTGAATCTATTGCCTGGCTTACTTCCGCCGCTGCGGCACTTTGCTCTTGAGAGGTGTTTGCAAGGTCAACAGTCATCCTGCTTACTCTATCAATCTTTGTTACAAGCTTTTCAAGAGCTTTTATACTGTCTTTAACCATATCTACACTTTCATCAACACTTTTTGAGAGCTTTTCTCCGTCATCCGCAATTTTCAAAGCCTGATCCCTGATTTGAGAGAGTATAGATACTATTTCATCGGTGGAATTTCGTGATTCTTCCGCCAATTTTCTTATTTCGTCCGCGACAACAGCAAAACCCTTCCCGGCTTCCCCAGCCCTTGCTGCCTCTATAGCAGCGTTAAGAGCCAATAGATTAGTCTGTTCTGCTATAGAACCGATAGTCTCAACAATTTTGTTTATTC
>JAGHBG010000200.1 GCA_021161105.1 Thermotogaceae bacterium
AAAATGGATAAACTCAACCTCTCCACAGGATACACTCATCGTATACTATGCTGGGCATGGGATAAGCAAAGATGGAGAGTTTTACTTTATCCCATCAGATGCAGATATAGAAGACTCATTCACATGGATATCTTTCAAAAGGCTTAAAAGCTACATAAATGAAATTAGAAAAATAATCTGGCTCATAGACGCATGCTATTCAGGCTCGATAGTAAAAGGCAGGCCATTAAGGGCTGTAAAGATACAAAAAGAAGCCTTTGAAATAGAAGGAGAGCAGGTAATAATCACATCAAGCACAGGAAATGAGATATCACAAGAAATGCCAGATGGAAGCGGAGGGATATTCACAGTGGCACTTGTAGAAGCACTTAAAGGAGATGCAGATAGTGACAAAGACGGCTGGATAGAATCAGGAGAGCTTTATGAATATGTAAAAGAAAAAGTCATAAAACTTTCAGAAGGGTAGCAGCATCCGGTTATAAAAGGAAAGCAAGATATAAAAGTAATTGCCAACATCTCTGGTAAACTGAAAGAGCTTGATAAAAAGTTATTTGATCTTTACTACGAAGGTAAGCTCAGCGAGAAAGAATACAAAAACATGAAAGCATTAATAGAAGGAGCAGAATGCTCGGGAGAAGGAGTAGATAAACTAAAGAAAGGGATAGATGACTATTTAGGTGACAAAATAGAATTTGAACCTCTTGTAGAATATGTAATTAAAATATACTCATCCAGTATAAATTGTGGCGTAGAAACAACAGAAAAACCTTTGGTGAAAAAAGAAGCATACACGCCGCAGGGAACAGCGTTCTTAAAACTCATTCCAGCTAACGATTTGGTAAAAGGTGCGAAGGTATACATAGACGGGACATACGCTGGGAAAATTGAAGGTGAAATATTCATAAAAGAAATTACAGCAGGCAGCCACAAAGTGCTGGTTACAAGCGAGAAGATGGAAGACATGAAGTTTGAAATAGAGGCTGGAGAATATGAAGAATGCGAAAAGGAAATAGAAGCAAAACCAGCTACAAGAGTAGTTAAGCTGACAAGTGATCCACCAGGAGCTACAGTGTATGTTAATGGAAAAGAAGAAGGAGAAACTCCGAAATTTGTAAAACTGAAAGTTGGAAAAACTTATGAAATAATCATGCAAAAAGAAGGATATAAGAAACTCGAGAAAACCTTCTATATACCAGAAAAAGGAGATGTAATTGAAAAATCTTATGAATTAGAGGTAATACATACAATTCTTAAAGTGGACAGTGATCCAGAAGCTGCAAAAGTTTACCTCAGTGGAAGATACTTAGGCAAAACTCCGCTCATATATAAAGTTGATAAGGTAGGAATAAGCGGGGAACTATTAATCCAAAAAGAAAATTACGACATATACAATATGTGGATTGAAGTATCAGCTGGAAAGCAAAAGGAAATAAAAGTCCAACTGAAGCCTTATACAATCTTACGCATCGATAGTGAACCGAAAGGTGCTGAGGTTTACATGGGCGGTAATAGGGTCGGTAATACACCGGTTGAATTAAAAGTGTATCAAGGAGAAACTTATGGAATAACTCTGAAAAAAGAAGGTTACAACGAACTTAAGGCAACTCTGTATATTCCAGAACAAGAAAAGGAAATAGAAAAATTTTACACATTAGAGATGAAACCTACAGTTCTAAAAGTGGAAAGTGAACCAGAAGGCGCTGAAGTGTACTTTAATGGGAAGTATATGGGAAAAACTCCAATTGTGCTCAAAGGGTTAAGAAAAAGTATAGGAGGAACACTGGTTGTTACGAAAGAAGGTTACTTAGGAAAAGAAGTTGCAATCTATGTGTCGGCCGGGAAAGAAAGGACGGTAGAAGTATCTCTAAAAAAATACGAGCTCAAATGGAAGTTTAGAACTGGTATTTCTATAGAATCAAGTCCAGCGATAGGTAAAGATGGAACAATTTATGTGGGTTCTGGATCCAGCAATTATTATTATCTTTATGCCATCAATCCAGATGGAACATTAAAATGGAAGTTTAGAACTGGTTGGTTTGTTGACTCAAGTCCAGCGATAGGCAAAGATGGAACAATTTATGTGGGATCTCATGATAATTACCTTTATGCAATTAACCCGGATGGAACACTGAAATGGAAGTTTAAAACTGGTGGAAATATTTTCTCAAGTCCAGCAATAGGTAAAGATGGAATGATTTATATAGGGTCTAATGACTGTTATCTTTACGCTATCAACCCCGACGGAAGATTAAAGTGGAAAGGTAAAACAGGTGGAAGTATTCTATCAAGTCCAGCGATAGGTAAAGATGGAACAATTTATGTGGGATCTCATGATAATTACCTTTATGCAATCAATCCAAATGGAACACTGAGATGGAAATTCAAAACTGGTCATATATCCTCAAGTCCTGCTATAGACCAGGATGGTATATTATACATAGGATCTCATGATAAATATCTTTATGCAATAATCACTAATTCCAAAGGACTTGCTGACTCATCATGGCCTATGTTCCGTCGTGACGCACGACATACAGGTTCTTTAGATGAAAGGTCAACACTTAGTACCAACATAAGCAAAGAATCCACATACAATTATGAAGGAGGAAAAAACGAATATAATAGTATTGTTTTTTACATCATTGTGTTTACCCCCATTGTGATAAGTCTTTTAGTTTTTTTACAGGAGTTATTTTAAAAAATGACGTCAAATCGCTTTTTCTTGTGAGTTCTCTTTAACTTTAATGTAAGAGCAATGCGTGAATTCTAATAATGAATATTTCCATTCTATAGCTATAGTTTTTGGCGTACTTGTTGACACGCATCAACTTATAACATTGTGTTATTATGCTCAGCGTATAAGGGTAGTGTAAAATCAATTATATCTGGTGGAGAAAAACAAAACAGGGCGAAAGCCCTAAAAAAGAGTTTTTTATGTAAATATGGTAAGTGTTTTGAAGAAGAAAAGATTAAAGAAAATTCAACGTAGGTGATAAAATTAACAGCACTAATTTGCTCTCAATTTCCTCTGGAGCCCTGTAAAAGCCGGTTCTGTCAAGAAATTGCTTTAAAAAGGTTTAGGAGAGATTTGAAGTGACTAGTAATAATGATAGCCCCTACATTTGGCAAATGATTAAGGAAACAGTTGAAAATTCAGGAGGGAGAGCTACTTACTCTGAAATTAAAGAGTACATTAAAAACAAATATGGAGATGTAAATGAAAACACTATAAATGCTCAGATCATTGTTTGCACTGTTAATCATCCCTCTAGAATACATTATCCCAAAAACAAAAAAGCAAGAATTGCCAATACAAAATATGACTTTCTTTACAACATTGGTAAAGGGATAGTCGAATTATATGATCCTGAAAAGCACGGTGTTTGGGAAATTAAGAAGGATGAATATGGAAAACTTGTGGTTGCTCAAACAGGTTTTGAAGAAGAA
>JAGHBG010000222.1 GCA_021161105.1 Thermotogaceae bacterium
ATATTCTATGATAGGGATTACAAATTTGATTGCAAAAATGTCGATGTTATAAGAAAAAGAAACTCTGATATTGTTATTGTAGCAACGGGATCTGTTGTTCCGGGAGCTGTGGAAGCAGCTGATGAGATGAGGGTTTCCATGATAGCCATTCCATGCCCGCTTGAATTTGATGTTAATCTTTTGAAAGAACATGTAGAAGGCAAAAAGATTGTTGTAGTTGAAGATCATGGCTGGTTTGGACTAGGAGCTGTTCTCTCATACAAACTTATGAAAAACGGTATATCCGTTGAAAAATTCGAACATGTCGCTATAGATTCCTTCACAGAATCTGGTAGCTGGAAAGACATCTACAAAATCCACAAACTCGATAAGGATGGAATTGTGGAGAAGATAAAAGAAATGTGAGGTGGAGAATGTGATAAGAATATACAACACTCTTTCTAAGAAAAAAGAGGATTTTGTGCCTCTTAAAGAAGGTTGGGTCAGAATGTACGTATGTGGCCCAACCGTTTATGGGCTTATACATGTTGGAAACGCCCGTCCTGCAATAGTCTTTGATGCTTTTAGAAGGTATCTTGAATACAGAGGATACAAAGTTGTTATGGTCCAAAACTTCACTGATATAGATGACAAAATAATCAACAAAGCCAACGACCTTGGTGTTAATCCTCAAAAGTTAGCGGATACCTTCATTGCAGAGTATTTCAGAGATGCCCATTCTCTTGGCATAAGACCTGCAAATTTCCATCCAAAGACCACGGATTATGTGAAGGAAATTATCGATACAGTGCAGAAGCTAATCGATAAAGGTTACGCTTATAAAACTCCTTATGGTGATGTCTATTTCTCCGTCAGGAAGTTCCCAAAGTACGGAGAACTCTCAGGAAAGAAAATAGAAGACCTGATCGCTGGAGCCAGGGTTGAACCGGGAGAGGAAAAGAAAGACCCACTGGATTTTGCTTTATGGAAAGCAGCAAAAGCATCAGAACCATGGTGGGAATCTCCATGGGGAAAGGGAAGACCAGGCTGGCATATAGAATGCTCTGCCATGAGTACCACTCTTCTTGGTGAAAGCTTTGACATTCATGCCGGTGGAGAGGATCTAATCTTTCCACACCACGAGAATGAAAAAGCACAATCCGAGGCATGTACAGGAAAGATCTTCGCGAAATACTGGATGCACAACGGTATGATTAGAATGGTCGGAGAAAAGATGAGCAAATCACTGGGAAACATCTTCCTTGTAAGAAATGCAGTGGCTGCATTTGGAAGGGACGCAATAAGGCTCTTCATTCTATCAAAGCATTACAGATCACCTATTGACTTCTCAGAAGAAATTCTTATTGATAATAAAAAAGCTGTGCGGAGAGGCTGGGAAGCTATAGAGAGGTTCGAAAAGAGAATGAATGTAGAAATTCCTGTTCCAAAATATGACAGCTGGATGAATGAACAGATAGAAAAATTCAAAGAATCTCTGGATGATGATTTCAACACACCAGAAGCTGTAGCGCAGATATTTAACCTCATAAAAGAACTCAACAAAGCCATGGACAGCGGTGATGAAGACAAAGCGTTAAAAGCCTACCATCTAATAAAACGTGAATTTGGACCTGTTTTGGGACTTTTTGACCTTTCAAGGGAGATCAAAAGGTTAGAAGGAAAGGAATCAAAGTTAATCGATTTGCTTATCGATATAAGAAACAAGATGAGAAAGGAGAAAAGATTTGATATAGCAGACGAGATAAGAGACAAACTGTCAGAAATTGGCATAATTCTAAAAGACAAAAAAGAAGGAACGGAATGGGAGGAAGTAAAATAATGAACAAACCAATAAGAATTAAATTAGATGAAAATGAAAATCCTTATGGCTTTCCAAAGGAAATCTTTGAGAAAGTAGCAAGAGAAATGGATTCTGATTACATAGCAAGATACACAAAAGCCCCAACAAAAGAGGTATCCGATGCCCTCATAGATTATATAAAAGAAACTGCAAGAGTAAACTTCATTGATGGAGAATGGATAACCGTATCCGCTGGAGCTGACGATGCTATAAAACTTTTGATGGAGCTAAGACCTGAGAGAGTGGTTTTATTCCCGCCAACCTACTTTTATTATTACTATTTCGTAAAAGGACTAAAGCTGAACTACGAAGAATTCCCCTTAATAGATGATTTATACATACCAGAAGTTGAACTTAAGGAAGGAGATATGGTTTTCCTGCCAAATCCCAACAACCCAACAGGGCATTTGTTCAAAGATGAAGAAATATTGAAGCTTCTTGAAAGCCCTGCAACAGTTGTGATTGATGAAGCTTATTTTGAATTTTCATGGAAAACATCCGTAAAATTTTTGAAAGACCATAAAAATCTTGTGATAATCAGAACATTTTCTAAAGCTTTTGCCTTTGCTGGTCAAAGGTTTGGATATATAATAGCCCATCCTGAAATGATAGAGAAGGTAAATTCGGTTAAAGGTGATTACAACGTCCCATCTTTTGTTATGAAACTAGCTGTCAAAGCCCTGAGAAATCGTTCATTATTCTTAGGAAAAATAAAAGAGATAGAAATGGAAAGGCTTAGAATGGCAGAAGAACTTGAAAATCTCGGATTAAAACCTTTTCCCTCTCAAACAAATTTTCTTTATTTCAAAGTAAAAAATGCAGAAGAAATTAAAGACAAACTCAGTGAAATGGGCATTTATGTAAGGGTTTTGTGGGATGGAATAAGAGTCAGCATTGGAAAGAAAGAAGAGAATGACGCATTTATAGAAGCATTAAAAGAGATATTGGGGTGATCGTGTGAATTTGAAAAAGATAAAGCTTTTTGTAATGGACATGGACGGAACTATACATTTAGGAGGAGAGCCCTTTGAGTGGACTCTCCCTTTTTTGAACTATTTGAAAGAAAAGAGAATAAAATATGTTTTTCTCACAAATAACTCTTCTAAATCTGCGAAAGATTATCAAAAGATGCTGGAAAATATGGGAATAGAAAATCCAGTTGTTTTCACATCTGGTGAAGCCACAGCAAGGTATGTCAAAAGAAAGTACCCGGGGAAGAGTGTTTACATACTTGGTACAGAAAACCTTGTAAACGTCTTTAAGGAATTTGATATAAGGATAGATGAAGAAAATCCCGATGTTCTTATCTTAGGTTATGATACAACGGCAACCTATGAGAAAATCAGAAGATTTGCTCTGCATTTAAGAAAAGGTCTTCCCTACATAGCAACTCATCCAGATGTGAACTGCCCGTCAAAAGAAGGATTCATACCTGATGCTGGCAGCTTCATAGCGCTCTTCAGAGAGTCAACTGACAGAGAACCAGATTTTATAGTTGGAAAGCCAAATCCGCAGATGCTTTACGAAATAGCAGATGCATACTCTGTTGACATATCAGAAGTAGCAATGATTGGAGATAGACTCTATACCGATATAAAAATGGCGATTGATGCTGGAGCAATTCCAATTCTTGTTTTATCTGGCGAAACTAAGGAAGCCGATATTCCTGACAATATCAGAAATAAAATTATTGTTGTTGAAAATATTGGAA